>CALZJC010000492.1:2444-4659 GCA_945787525.1 Thermoanaerobaculia bacterium
CCTGCTGCCCGCCTACCGCGAGGTCGAAGAGCTGCTCGCCGGCCGCCAGCCGGATGCCGAGTGGCGCATCGAGCTGCCGCCGACGCCGGACTACCGGCTGCACGACACCTACGTGACGCCGCCCGTCGGGCGCCCCGGCCTCTGGGTGCTGGTGGCCTCACCGCGTGACGACTTCGCCGAGCAGAGCAACCGCAGGAGCGCGGTGCACGTGATGCTCGGCGAGCTGGTCCTGCTCAGCCGTCGTCTCGACGACGAGCTGGAGATCACCGTCCGGGCGGGCGGTGGTGGCGAATCGGTGGCCGGCGCCGAGGTGAGGATCTACCAGTACGACTGGCGGCGGGGCCACCGCCTGACGACGACCCGGCGGACCGGTTCCGACGGCACGGCCAGCTTTGCCATCGGCAGCCGCAGGCGTGGCTCGTACTTCGCCGTCGCCCTCCGCGGCGACGAGATCGCCGTCGATCCGTCCTATCTCGACTTCAGCCGCCGGCAGCGGTCGCGCGACCGCACCGCGGCGCTGCTCTATACCGATCGCAGCGTCTACCGGCCGGGCCAGGATCTGTTGTGGAAGGTCGTGGCCTACAGCGGCCGTTTCGACGAGGGACGCTATGAGGTCGAGCGCCGCCGCGCCTTCGAGGTCGAGCTCAGGGACGCCAACGGCGACGTCGTCGAGACCGTCGAGGTCACCACCAACGACCATGGCTCGGCATCGGGCAGCTTCGGCCTGCCGCACGGCAGACTGCTGGGGGCATGGCGGCTGAACGCCTCTCTCGGTGGCGGCGCCGTCGTCAGGGTGGAGGAGTACAAGCGGCCTACCTTCGAGGTCGAGATCATCGAGCCCGCCGCGCCGCTGCGGCTCAACCGCCCGGCACGGCTGGGCGGCGAGGCGCGCTACTACTTCGGTCTGCCGGTCTCCGGCGGCGAGGTCTCCTGGCAGGTGACCCGCGAACCGGTCTGGTCCTTTCGCCACTGGTGGTGGTCGCCGCCACGGACGGCACCCGAGACGGTCGCCGCCGGAGCTGCCCAGCTGGCGGCCGATGGCACGTTCTCCATCGACTTCACGCCGGCGGCGGACGAGCGCCAGGCCCAGGAGGGGGTCAGCTTCCGCTATCAGCTCCACGTCGACGTTACCGACGAGGGCGGCGAGACGCGCTCGGCCGAGCGCGGCTTCCGCCTCGGCTTCGTTGCCGTCGAGGCGCGGCTCGAGCTCGAGCGCGGCTTCCTCGACGCCGGGGACGCCGCGGTCGTGACCGTGCGCCGCAGTGACCTGGACGGAGCGCCGCGCGCCGGCGGCGGCAGCTGGCGGCTGCTCGAGGTGGAGCAGCCGGACCGCGCTCTGCTGCCGGCCGAACAGCCGTTGATCGGTCCATCCGACTCGGTGGCGAGCGGCTACCGCACTCCCGGTGACCTGCGGCGCCCGCGCTGGGATCGGGGTCTGGCACCGGCCGCGATGCTGGCGGGGTGGGCCGACGGCCGCGAGCTGCTGCGGGGCGAGCTCGAGCATGGCGACGACGGCGCGGCCGACCTGCGGCTGCCGCCCCTCGGGCCGGGCGTCTACCGGGTGCGCTACGAGACCCGCGATCCCTGGGGGGCGCTCTTCGAGACCCAGCTGGAGCTGGTGGTCGCCGAGCCGGGGGCCACGCGGCTGGCGCTGCCGGCCCTGCTGGTCAAGGAGCGCCCCGCGGTGCCGGTGGGCGAGTCGATCCGCCTGCTGGTTCACAGCGGCCTGGCGCGGCAGGAGATGGTGCTCGAGGTGCTGCGCGGCGGCGCCCGCCTCGAGCGCCGGCGCTTGACCTCCGCCGCGGGCCTGCAGGTCATCGAGATCCCGGTGACCGAAGAGCACCGCGGCGGTCTCGGAGTGCGCCTGACGGCGGTGCGCGACCACCAGCAGCTGGCGCTGACCGAGACGATCCACGTGCCCTGGGACGATCGCCGGCTGGAGCTCTCCTTCGCCACGTTCCGCGATCGCCTGCGGCCCGGCGATCGCGAGACCTGGCGGGTGACGGTGCGCGGTGCCGGCGAAGAGGCGCTGGCCGGTGGCGCCGCCGAGCTGCTGGCCTACATGTACGACCGTAGCCTGGACCTCTTCGCCGCGCACCAGCCGCCTCGGGTGTCGGCCCTCTACCCGGTGCGCGGGGCGCCACCGCCGGTCCGGGTCAACCTGACCGCCGGCCGCGAGATCTGGTCGCGCCAACACGGCTGGCGCGAGCTACCG
>CALZJC010000493.1 GCA_945787525.1 Thermoanaerobaculia bacterium
ACGAGACCCGGCGCCGCCGTCTCCGTCTGCGACACCAACAGAACGACTCGTCACCACTCACCAGCAAGGAGATCTCCTGATGAGCCCCATCGCCGAAGAGCTGACCACCCAGATCGAGGCCCTGTCGGGCCGCCTGCAACTTCTACGCGACGAGGTGGGCAAGGTGATCGTCGGCCAGAGCTACATGGTGGATCGTCTGCTGATGGGCCTCATCGCCGACGGCCACATCCTGATCGAGGGCATTCCCGGCCTGGCCAAGACCACCGCCGTCAAGACCGTCGCGCAGGCCATCGACACCCGCTTCTCCCGCCTCCAGTTCACCCCCGATCTGCTGCCGGCCGACCTCATCGGCACCGAGATCTACCGCCCGCAGGAGACCGACTTCGTGGTCAAGAAGGGGCCGATCTTCGCCAATCTGGTGCTGGCGGACGAGATCAACCGGGCGCCCGCCAAGGTCCAGAGCGCCCTGCTCGAGGCGATGCAGGAGCGCCAGGTGACGATCGGCGACACCACCCACCCGCTGCCCGATCCGTTTCTCGTCCTGGCCACCCAGAACCCCATCGAGCAGGAGGGCACCTATCCCCTGCCCGAGGCCCAGGTCGACCGCTTCATGCTCAAGCTGAGGGTGGGCTACCCCGACAAGCCGCAGGAGAAGGAGATCATGCGGCGCATGGCGCAACGCCACCGGCCCAACGTCGAGCCGGTGGTCACTCCGGCCGAGATCCGCGAGATGCGCGAGGTCGCCGACAGCATCTACCTCGATCCCAAGGTCGAGGACTACATCATCGACGTGGTCTTCGCCTCGCGCGAGCCGGCGGTGCACAAGCTCGAGCGGCTGGAGAACCTGATCGAGTACGGCGCCTCGCCACGGGCCAGCATCTACCTGGCGCAGGTGGCCAAAGTGCAGGCGTTCATGACCGGCCGCGGCTACGTCACGCCGCAGGACGTCAAGACGGTGGGCCCGGACGTGCTGCGACACCGCATCCTGCTGTCCTACGAAGCCGAGGCCCAGGACCTGACCTCGGACGACCTCATCGCCGAGATCTTCAACACGGTGGACGTGCCTTGACCGATGCCCACGAGGCGGAGATCCTGCCGCCGGAGCTGTTCCAGAAGATCAAGTCGATCCAGATTCGCACCCAGCGAACGGTCAACGACGTCTTCGCCGGCGAGTACGAGAGCGCCTTCAAGGGCCGCGGCATGGAGTTCGAGGAGGTGCGCGACTACCAGCCCGGCGACGACATCCGTCACATCGACTGGAACGTCACCGCGCGCATGGGCTCGCCGTTCGTCAAGGTGCACCGCGAGGAGCGTCAGCTGACGGTGATGCTGCTGGTCGACGTCAGCTCCTCCGGCGCCTTTGGCAGCGGCCTGAAGCAGAAGAACGAGGTCGCCGCCGAGGTGGCGGCGCTGCTCGCCTACACGGCGATCAAGAGCAACGACCGGGTCGGGCTGATCATCTTCTCGGACCGCATCGAGCACTACATCCCGGCCAAGAAGGGCCGCGCCCACGTCTGGCGGGTGATCCGCGACATCCTCACCTTCCGCGTGCCGCACCGGCGCACCGACCTGGGCAACGCGCTGGACTACCTGAGCAAGGTCCTGCCGCGCCGGGCGGTGGTCTTCCTGATCTCCGACTTTCTCGACGAGGGCTTCCACGAGAGGCTGCGCATCGCCGCCCGCCGCCACGACCTGACCGCGATCTCGGTCAGCGACCGGCGCGAGATGGAGCTGCCCTCCATCGGCCTGCTGGAGCTCGAGGACGCCGAGACCGGCCGCACCCTGCTGGTGGACACCTACGACCGCAACGTCACCGAAGGCTTCCGGCTGCTGGGCGGCGAAGAGACCCAACGCCGCAGCGATCTGTTCCGCGCCGCCGGGACCGGCGAGGTGCGGCTGCGCGCCGACGACGAGGACTACGTCGACGCCCTGGTGCGCTACTTCCACGCCCGGGAACGGCGTCACTGAGGGCATGATGGAGCTCCGGCCGCCGCCAGTCAGCCCGCCGCCGCCGCCGTCGCGGCGTGGTCTCTACGTCCTGCTGGTCGCCAACCTGATGTTGCTGGCCGCCGTCGGCCTGGCGGTCTGGCTGCGCCCCGCCCCTCGCCCCGGCGACGATCCGGCGCGGCGGCGTCAGGTGGCCGCCAAGCTGCAGGCCGCCGGCGCTCTCGACGAAGCGGCCGCCGAATGGACCCGTTATCTGGAGACCGCCGACCGCACGGCCGAGGAGCGCGCCGGCATCGCCTACAGCCTGGGCAACACGCTGCTCGAGGCGGGCCGCTACGAGAGCGCCCTGCGCTGGTTCTACGAGGCCGAGAGCCTCGGCGGCGGCGGGCTGGCCGACGAGCTCGGCCGGCGCATCGTGCACTGTCTGGAGCGGCTCGGCCGGCACCATGCGGCGGCGGCCGCGATGGGCGCCAGCGTGGCCATCGCGC
>CALZJC010000494.1 GCA_945787525.1 Thermoanaerobaculia bacterium
GCAGATCGACCTGTGACCGGGTAGTGCGATTGCCCAGCGGCTCGACGTAAACGTCCTCGATGTCCTCCGGCAGGCTGCTCGTTCTTCCCACCAGACCATAGCCGCAACCGCCGAGCATCGCCACGGCGGCCAGCAGAACCAGTCCTCTTCTGATCATGGTCGCGCCTCCGTCACCAGGTTGACCAACCGGCCGGGCACCACCACGGCTCGCGACACCGCCCGCCCCTCGAGATGTTGCTGCACCTTGGCGCTCGCCAGGGCGAGCCCCTCGACGCTCTTGCGATCGGCGTCGGCCGCGACCTCGATCCGGTCCCGCAGCTTACCGTCGACCTGTACGACGATCGTGACTCGATCACGCCGCAGCTTATCCTCGTCGAAGTCCGGCCAGCTCGCCTCGACAAGGCTGCCGTCGTGACCGCGCCGGCGCCACAACTCGTCCGTCATGTGAGGCGCGAACGGGTGCAGGAGCTGGACCAGGGTGTCCAGGGCCTGCTCGCAGCCGAGACGCGAGACCGTCTTGCTCTCGAGCGACCGCGTCAGCCCGTTGCCGAGCTCCATCAGGGCGGCCACCGCGGTGTTGAACTTGAAGCGGTCGAGGTCGGTCGTCACCCGCTGGATCGTGGCGTGCCGCAGCCTTTCCAGCTCGTCGTCGGCAGGACCGGTGGCCGGCGCATCGGCCAGCGCCTCATGGGCCCGCCAGAGCCGATTGAGGAATCGGTTGGCGCCGGACACGGCTTCATCGTTCCACTCGACCTCGTCTTCGGGGGGGCCGAGGAACAGCGTGTACACCCGCTCGGTATCGGCCCCCATGGACTCGATCAGCCGATCCGGCGAGACCGTGTTGCCCCGGGACTTGGACATCTTCTCCACCCGGCCGCTCTTCTCCGAGAAGTGGGTGATCATGCCCTGGTTGAAGAGCCTGCTGAACGGCTCCCGGAACCCGATCAGGTCGAGATCCGCCAGGGCCTTGCAGACAAAACGGGCGTAGAGCAGGTGGAGGATGGCGTGCTCGATGCCGCCGATGTACTGATCCACCGGCGCCCAACGGTCGGCCAGATCGCGGTCGAAGATGCGCTCGCCGTCGGTCGGCGACAGATAGCGCAGGTAGTACCATGAGCTGTCGACAAAGGTGTCCATGGTGTCGGTCTCGCGCCGCCCGGGGCCGCCGCACGACGGGCACTCGGCGTCGACGAAGGCCTCGGAGTGGGCCAGCGGGTTGCCCTCCCGGCCGGTGAACTCCACGTCGTAGGGCAGCTCTACGGGCAGCGCTTCGTCGGGCACCGGCACCACACCGCAGTCCTCGCAGTAGACCACCGGGATCGGGGTCCCCCAGTAGCGCTGCCGCGAGATCAACCAGTCGCGCAGACGGTAGGTGACCCGCCCCCGGCCCCAGCCCAGCCCGGCCGCCCAATCGATGAAGCGTCGGACGGTCTCCGGACTGTCGCTCAGGCCGTCGAACGGTGGCGCGTCGCGGATCTCGCCCTCGCCGATCACCGGCTCCGTCATCTCCTGCGGATCCAGCTCGCGGTCCCGCGGGTGATAGACCAGCCGCACCGCCAGATCGTACTGACGAGCGAACTCCAGATCGCGCCCATCGTGGGCCGGCACCGCCATGATGGCGCCGGTGCCGTACTCGATGAGCACGTAGTTGGCCAGCCAGATCGGCATCTCTTCGCCGGTGGCGGGGTTGATCGCCACCTGGCCGGTGTCCCAGCCCTCCTTCGCCAACCCCTCCTCTTCCCGCTCGATCCTCGGCGTGTTGCGCACCCTGTCGATCCAGGCCTCGATCTCCGTTCTTCGGGGGTGGTCGGCGATCAGGCGCGGCACGAAGCCATGCTCCGGTGCCAGCACCATGAACGTAGCGCCATGAATGGTGTCGGGACGGGTAGTGAAAACGGTCAGGGTCTCGTCGATCCCGGGCAGCGCGAAGTCCAGGTCGGCGCCCTCCGAGCGGCCGATCCAGTTGCGCTGCATCACCTTGACGCGCTCGGGCCAGTCCAGGTCGTCGAGCCCGGCCAGCAGCTCTTCGGCGTAGTCGGTGATGCGCAGGAACCACTGTTCGAGGTCTCGCTGGCGAACCGTGGAGCCGCAGCGCTCGCAGGCGCCGTCGACGACCTGCTCGTTGGCGAGCACCGTGTTGCAGCTGGGGCACCAGTTGACCGGCGACTTCTTCTTGTAGGCCAGGTCGTTCTCGAGCAGGCGCAAGAACAGCCACTGATTCCAGCGGTAGTAGTCCGGCTCGCAGGTGGTGACCTCCTTGGACCAGTCGTAGAGGATCCCCCAGCGGCGGAACTGCTCCTTCATCACGCGGATGTTGTTGAGGGTCCAATCGTTGGGGTGGACGCCACGCTGGATCGCGGCGTTCTCCGCCGGCAGGCCGAAGGCGTCCCAGCCCATCGGATGCAGG
>CALZJC010000495.1 GCA_945787525.1 Thermoanaerobaculia bacterium
ACTGCCGGCAAGGCTCTGCTACGAGTCGACGATGAGTGCGTGGCGGGCCCGGGATACGCTACGCTGGTCGCGGTGGCGCTGTTCGTCGAGCGCGGCGTGACGCGACGCCGCCTGGCGGGCGCTCTTCCTTCGCTGAAGCCGCCGATCTCATATCCCGCCATGCGGTAGCCCGGGCAGAGAGGGGGACAAGACGATGTCGCGGTGCTGGAGTCTCTTGGCGCTGGGCCTTCTCTGGGCCTGTTCCGGCGGCCCTGACGAGAGCGCCGCCGGGGCCCGCCCGCGGCCGAACATCCTGCTGATCGTCGCCGACGACCTGGGCTACGGCGACCTCGGCGCGTTCGGCGGCGAGATCGAGACGCCGAACATCGACCGGCTCGCCAGGCAGGGAGCTCGCTTCACCCGCTTCTACAGCCACGTCTCCTGCTCGCCGACACGATCGCTGCTGCTGACCGGGGTGGACAACCATCTCAACGGCCTCGGCACGATGGCCGAGGACCGTCTGCCGCACCAGGCCGGCCTGCCGGGCTATGTCGGCTATCTCAACCACGAGGTGGTGACCGTCGCCAGGCTGCTGAACGACGCCGGCTACCACACCTACATGACCGGCAAGTGGCACCTGGGCCTGACCCGAGAAACGGATCCGTTCCGCCGTGGCTTCGAGCGCACCTACGCTCTGTTGCAGGGCACCGCCAACCACTTCAACGGCGACGGTGCCAACGCCAACCAGCCGAAGGCCGACTACACGGAGGACGGAGAGGCCACCGAGCGGCCGGTCGGGCCGTACTCGAGCGACCTGTTCACCGACAAGATGATCGCCGCGATCGAGCAGGGGCACGGCGACGGCAAGCCGTTCTTCGCCCTGCTGTCGTTCACGGCGCCGCACTTTCCGCTGCAGGCGCCGGCGCCGCTGATCGACAAGTACGCGGAACGCTATGCCGACGGCTGGGACGCGACGCGGCAGCGCCGCTTCGAGCGCCTGCAGGCGTTGGGTCTGGCGCCGGCGGAGATGACGCTGCCGCCGAGAATCGAAGAGGTTCCGGACTGGCACTCCCTGACCGCAGAGGAGCGGTCGGTCGAGGCCAGGAAGATGGCCATCTTCGCGGCCATGGTGGACAACCTCGACGCCAACGTCGGCCGTGTCCTCGGCCTGCTGGAGGAGCTCGGCGAGACCGGAAACACACTCGTCGTCTTCATGTCCGACAACGGCTCCGACCCGTACGACCGCAACGGGCGACCGATCTACGCCGCGCTTCGGGAGCGGGGCTACGACAACAGCCTGGCCAATATGGGCGCCGCCAACTCCTACATCTTCTACGGCCTCGGCTGGGCGCAGGTGGGCTCGGTGCACCATCGCCACTACAAGTTCGTCACCTCGGAGGGCGGCATGCACGCGCCGATGATCGCGCGCTTTCCGGGCACCCTGGCTGCCGGCGACGACCGGGATGCCTTCGCCGGTGCCCTCGACCTCGCTCCCACCTTCCTGGACGTCGCCGGCGTCGACCACCCGGGCTCCGAGTATCGGGGGCGCGCCGTCCACGCCATGCGCGGTCGCTCGCTGCTGCCGTACATCCGGGACAGCCGCAACGTGCCGTACGCGGCCGACGAGCCGGTCGCCTTCGAGATCTTCGGCCACGGCGTCGTCTTCATGGGACCGTGGAAGGCGGTGCGGCTGCGTCAGCCGTGGGACGATGGCACCTGGCGGCTCTACAACCTGGCGACCGATCCCGGTGAACGGCACGACCTGGCGAGTGTGCAGCCCGAGATCCTGGCCGGCCTGCTCGAGGCCTTCGAGCGGTTCGCGGCGGCCAACGGCGTGATCGAGGAGCCGCGCGACGCTACCGCCTATCCCTACAAGCCCGGCCATCTCGGCGATCTCGTTACCGGTAGTTGAAGGCGGCGGCCGCCGCCCTCGGGCCGCCGGGACGGGTCGAGGTCGCAGGAGCTGGGAGGTGAGGGTCCAGTGTCAGGGACCGGGTGGCCCGAGGGCCGGGGAGGTAGACAGCTTCGGCCGGCTGTGGCAGGATAGGCCCGGCCGGGAAACGGAGGATCTGGGGGCTTTACACGGGTCCCGGTGGTGGCTATACTCTATCTCTTGACCCCGCTGGCCCTGGTGGCGGCCAGCAGGGATCTCTTACGAATGCGGTAGTGCCCACGTGGCTCAGGGGTAGAGCACTTCCTTGGTAAGGAAGGGGTCACCGGTTCAAATCCGGTCGTGGGCTCCAGAAGGGCTCAGTTAGAAAAGCGAAAGACAGACCCGCGACCGGCTCTGATTCGGAGCCGCAGGAGGAGTTCTCAGCGCCATGGCGAAGGAAAAGTTCGAGCGTACGAAGCCGCACGTGAACGTCGGGACGATCGGTCACGTGGATCACGGCAAGACGACGTTGACGG
>CALZJC010000496.1 GCA_945787525.1 Thermoanaerobaculia bacterium
CGCGGGAGTACGAGAAACGCCATGGACAGGCTGGCCCCAGGTTCCTGCTGGGAGATTTCACCTCCCTCGCCGAGCACACGGACGAGAGGTTCGGCGCCGCCGTCTGGCTGGGCAACGGCCTGCCGCACCTCGAGGACGACGAGCTGGCGAAGACGCTGGACACAGTTGCCGGGCGCTTGCTACCCGGCGGGGTGCTGCTGTTCCAGCTCCTCAACTACGAGCGCATCCGCCGCCGGGAAGTGCGCCACCTGCCGCCCAACTTCCGCGACGATCCCAGCGAGGCCGGAGAGATCGTCTTTCTCCGGCTGATGACGCTCGACGGCCCGCGCCACGTGCGCTTCAACCCGATGAGCCTGGCGCTGCGGCCCGGCAAGGAGCCGCCGGCGGAGCTCAAGTCGGCGCGCGAAGTGCGTTTGCGGACCTGGACGCGGCCGGAGCTGGAGGTCTCCCTGCAGGCCGCCGGCTTCGAGGTCCGCGAAACCCATGGCGACATGCGCGGTGGCGAGTACGATCCGGACGGATCCGTCGACCTGGTGATTGTGGCGACACTCTCAACACCGGGCGATTGAAGCGTCGGCCGGGGTCAGGGGATCCAACAGCGGCCTTCGCCGGCATAGCCCTGGGCGGCGGCCGTCTCCCATTCCGCCGGGTCGGCGCTCACGAAGTGGTCGCTGGCGGGAGCCGAGTTGAGGCGGCGCAGCTCACGCGGAGCCTCCTTGGTCCTTCTCTTCGAGCAGTAGCCGAGCAACACGGCGCCGGAGAAGAGCGGCGCACCCTCCTCGGCGTTGAGAGTCTGCATGTGGTCGGTGCACGGCGCGCACCAGGTCTGCCAGAGCGCTACTCGTCGCTTGCCGGGATTGGAGAACAGCTTGAACTGCTGGCCCTCGCCCCCATAGTCCTGGGGCACCTCGTCGGTGCGCGAGAACCGGGTATCGCGGTCGCTGCCATTGGCATACGAGAAGCGGTAGACCGGGTGCGTCGTGGCCGGCTGAGGATCGCAGTCGGGACCCTCGCAGGGCGGCTTGTTCTTGACGAAGATCCGCTGCCTGGCAATGAGGCGGTTGTTGCCGTGGGTGTCCGTGGCCCGCACCTCGAGCAGATGAGCGCAACGAGAGACGCCGGAGAGGTTCGCTTCGACCACAAAGCCCACCTTGCGTTTGCACATCTCGTAACCCGGCCAGAGAGTGCAGACGTCCGGCCGGCTCTCGGTGAGGGTGGTGCTGGCGAGGCGCTCGCCATCGAGCCGCAGCTCGATGTCGGTCACGTCCCAGTTGTCGAGAGCCCAGCCCGAGACGGTCACCTTCTTGCCAACCTCCGCGTCCGGCCGCGGCGTTTCCAGCTCGCCGAAGGGGCCGATCGCCCTGTCGAGCCGCCGGGCGGTCCCGGCGATCGTCTGGAAGCTGCCGATGAGGAGGTAGGCCCGCGCCCGCACCTTGCCGCGCGCCGGCAGGCCGAACTTGAAGCGGGCGCGGAAGTTGTTGAACTGACCGCGGCGCTGCCAGGCCTGATAAGAGCGTTGGCGGGTTTCGTAGTAGAGCCCGACGCCATAATCGAGGCGCTTGTTCTGTAGAGCGGCGAAGCCGCCCGGCGAACTGAATCTCTTGCGGAAGAAGTTGTCGTTGGACGGCTCGTCGACGGGGACCCGCCTGCCCTCCGAGTCGACGACCACCCACAGGTCGGGACCCACCTTGCCGAAGGAGCTGTACAGGGTCGGGAACTCCTGGAAGGCCGGCGCGTGGTCGAGATCCGACAGATTGGTGTACTCCATGAACATCTCGACGGCGTGGGAATCGACAAAGCGCAGGCGCTGGCGGTAGCGCACGTCGGAACGGCTTGCGAGCTCGAACGGCCGATCACAGTAGTAGTTGATGCACTCCTTCAGACGCCAGTCGGGATTCCAGAAGCGCGGCACCAGGGTGGCCTCGAGACGCCCCGGCGACATGACGACGGTGTCGGTGTCACTGCCCCGGTTGCACTCGTCGCCTCCCTGGACGGGGTTCCATCCGAGGTAGGTGATGTCCCGGCCGCATCCGGCCTCGGGCTCGTCGAGGCACGAGGCGTTCCAGGCGCAGCCCTGCTCGCCGCGTTCGTTGTCGTACAGGGCGACCTGGAGCTCGCGGCCGGTGTCGTTGGCATCGATGGTGTTGGTCGAGTTGATCCCCGGCTTACTGCGAACCCGACCGAAGAAGACGACTGTCGACCCCCACTCGCGACGCGTGCCGATCTTGAACTCGTCGTCGGGGCTGTAGAGGTAGTCGTCGGTGAAGCCATCGACCCGGGTGGTTTCTATGCCGCCGAGCGGGGTCAGGGTGGGCAGCGGATCGCCACGCAGCGGACGGGGTAGCGGAACGTCTTCACAGGCCTGCGCCGCGGCGGTGCTGGA
>CALZJC010000497.1 GCA_945787525.1 Thermoanaerobaculia bacterium
TTTGCGTCTTCGCGCCGCCTCGTGCCGCGCCTGTTCTGTTGGATACGAGGCTATCGTCAATCCTTCGCTCCTGCGCCATCGATCATGCCCCAGTCAGCGGAGGATTCTGGCCGCTGACGCATCGAACAGAGAGCGCGGGGACTCGATCCCGCAGACTCTCACCGAGGCCATCCCACCGAGTCGTTCCAACCAGAGGAGGCAAGACCCATGAGCATCTTCTCGGATCGCCGCTCGCTGCGACAGATCGGGGGCCTGCGAGCCTATCTGCGGCAGGTCTCCTGGTCGTTGCGTTGGCAGATCGGATGGCGTCGGCGAGTGCGCCGAACGCTCGCCGGCCCCGATACGAGGCTCACCGGGCCAGACGTGTTTCCGGGTAGGCAGCATACCAACCGAGCCAGAAGGCCCGCTGTGCCACCGGTCGAAGAGGCTGCCGCCCATCCCGGGCGCGCAGCCGGTCCTCACTGAGCTCCCAAGCGTCACCGGTGGCATCCGCCAGAGTACGGTCCCGGTCCCACGCCGAGAACCGCAGTCCGCCGGTGCCGTGGACGCGGTTGGCGCCGCGCCCACCCCCTGGGGTATTGCGCCCTCGGCGGCTCGGCGGCATCTTTCGAAAAGGCCGCTAGATAGCCTGAGCCCGGGCAGTCAGCGGCGCTGCGGCGGGGCGTATCCGACAAGCCGTGGAGTAGCCTTCAGCTACGCCCGCCGCCAAGGGCGGAAGCGTGGCGCCATGGCCGACAACCTCTCTTCGCTGAGCCTCACCGGTAGTTACGGAATCATCAGCCGCACTCCTCTCGCGCCGGCGCGCGATCGGGTCGCCATCTGCGCGATCTCCCACCGGCCAGCCCGCGGGCCGGCCGACGCGGGACCAGGCGGAGGTCGATAGATGGGCGGCCGCCATGGCGGGAGTGACTCGAGCTACTCGCCCGAGCTGACGGCCGGCCGCGAGGGACTGCCGCAGATCTGGGGACGGCAGGGGTTCTGGCAGATCCGGCTGCGCTGGACGGTGGCGCCGCTGATGATCGCCGGCATCGTCGTCGGCCAGCTGCTCGGATTCCAGTTCCGCGTCGTGCCGATCCTGGTGATCGCCCTGGCCAGCCCGATGTACAACGGTCTGCTCGCCCTGGCCCTGACACGCTACGGCGGCCGTCTGCAAGCGGAACCGAAGCTCAAGCACATCTTCCTCGCCACCGAAGTGATCGCCGACTACACGGCCATGTTCCTGCTGATCTACTTCACCGGCGGCGCCTCCAGCCCGCTGACGATCTTTCTGCTCTTCCACGTCGTCATCGCCGCTATCCAGTTCGCTGCCACGACGGCCTACGCCCTCGCCGGCGTCGCCGCCGGCGGGCTGTGGCTGCTGTATCTGGGCGAGGCAGGCGGCTGGCTGCCCTGCCACCACCTCGCCTTCCGCGGAGCGCCGTTGAACCCCGCCGAGCAGCCCGCCTACGCCGTGCTGATGCTGGCCTTTCTAACCGCCACGCTGTTCATCACCGCCGGTATCGTCAGCCGAATCTCGGCCCGGCTGCAGCGTCGGGTGGGCGACCTGGCCGAAGCGAGCTCCGACCTGGCGAGATCACACGGGGCGGTACAGGCGTTGATGCAGGAGCGGGCCCAGTTCACCCTCGAGGTGGCGCACAACCTGCGCGCTCCGCTGGCCGCCGGACTCAGCATCGTCGACTTGCTGAGCGAGGGTTACGTGGGAGAGCTGACCGACGGGCAGCGACAGCAGCTGGCGCGGCTCGACCGCCGGCTACGGGCACTGAATGAGATGGTAGGCAAGCTGCTGGCGATCGCCCGCACCCGTGATCGCAGCCGCGAGATCGAGGATGTCGTGGCCGATCTCGGCAAGCTGGCCCGCCACACCGAAGAGACGTTCAGCGGTGTGGCGGAAAGCAAGGGATTGGATCTCCGGGTCACACTCGACGAAGACCTGCCGCCGGTGGCTACCGGTGTCGGCCTGCTCGAACAGCTGATGGAGAATCTGGTCTCCAACGCCATCAAGTACACACCGGAAGGCGGCGAGGTGGAGGTTCGTTTCGAGCAGGAGACGCCCGGTGGGGTGCGCATCACCGTGCGCGACAGCGGCATCGGCATCCCGGCGGCCGATCAGGACCGGCTTTTCCAGGAGTTCTACCGCGCCAGCAACGCGCGTGAGATGACCGCCGAAGGCACCGGTCTGGGCCTGGTTCTGGTCCAACAGACGGTGGACCGCCACGACGGCACACTGGAGCTGGTGAGCGCCGAGGGGCAAGGGACCACGATCGTGGTCCGTCTACCGGCGGACCGGGACTCCGGCTGGCGGCCTAGGCCGGCTGCGACTCGGGAAGAGCCGCCCGCAGCACGTTGAGAAAAACCACCCGGTCGA
>CALZJC010000498.1 GCA_945787525.1 Thermoanaerobaculia bacterium
CCAGCGTGAGGCTGACGCCGTCGAGCTCGAGGGTCTTCATCTCTCTCGCCAGTCTATTCCGAATCGTCGCGTGGCACGCCGGCACCGCCGGCGGCCTCACCCGCCACGCTATGATGACTTGGCGAGTTCGCGCGTGGCGGCGTAGCGGGTCCCTGGCGTCAAGACCCGCTGGGAGACGACAGTGAAGATCGAGCAGCGAAAGTGGAGCGCGGCGCACGGCTGGTGGCCGGATGGACCGCCACAGCCGGACAGCCGGCCCACGTTGGTGCTCGCCTTCGGCAGCCGGGAGGTCCTGACCGGCGATCCACCGCTGGCCGAGATCTGCGCGGCCTATCCCGAGGCCTTCGTGGTGGGCTGCTCCACCGCCGGCGAGATCGCCGGCACCAGCGTCTCCGATGATTCCCTGGTGGCCACGGCCGTCACCTTCGAGCACAGCCGGGTACGCGCCGTCCAGCTCGCCCTCGCGGAGGTGGAAGACGCCTACCAGGCGGGCAGGTGTCTGGCCCTCGACCTGCCGCGGGAGGGGCTGGTGCATGTCGTGGTCATCGCCGACGGCACCCTGGTCAACGGCAGCGCGCTGGTGCGTGGGCTCAACGACCACCTGCCGGACGGTATCCAGGTGACCGGCGGGCTGGCCGGCGATGGCGAGCGCTTCGAGGAGACGCTGGTCTTCGTGGGCAGCGAGCCCCAGGTCGGCCTGATCGCGGCGATCGGCCTGTATGGCGACCGGCTGCGGGTCGGCTTCGGCTCGCTGGGCGGCTGGGACCCGTTCGGTCCCGACCGGTTGATCACCCGCTCCGAAGGCAATGTCCTGTTCGAGCTCGACGGCAGGTCGGCGCTGGGCCTGTACAAGAACTACCTCGGTGACTACGCCCGCGAGCTGCCGGCCAGCGCCCTGCTCTTCCCCCTCGCCCTGCGCCGCGAAGGCCGGCGGCGCAGCCCGGTGGTGCGCACGATTCTGTCGATCGACGACGAGGCCGAGAGCATGACGTTCGCTGGCGACATGCCCCAGGGCGAGTACGCACGCTTCATGAAGGCCAATTTCGAGCGCTTGATCGACGGCGCGACGCTCGCCGCCAGGGCAAGCTACGAAGTCCTGGGCGCGGAGACGCCGGAGCTCGCCCTGCTCATCAGTTGCGTCGGCCGGCGCATGGTTCTCAAACAGCGCACCGAAGAAGAGGTGGAGAGCGTGCGCGAGGTGCTGGGCGAGAGCACCGTGCTGGCGGGCTTCTACTCCTACGGCGAGATCTCGCCGTTCGCGCCCTCGGCGAGATGCGAGCTGCACAACCAGACCATGACCATCACCACGCTGTCCGAGCGTTAGCCAGACCGTGCACAAGCTCCTGACCCGCCAGCTCAAGAGGCTCTTTGGCCACACCGATTCGGTACCTGCCGAGCTGTCGGAGTTCATCATCGCCATCGACGCGGCCTACCAGCAGGCCGACGCGGACCGCGAACTGCTCGAGCGCTCCCTCGACCTGACCTCCGACGAGCTGCTGGAGGCCAACGCCGAGCTGCGAATGGACCGCCAGGCCCTCGAGCAGCGGGTGGCGGATCGGACCGCCGAGCTGCTGGCCGCCAACCGCAGGCTGGAGCGCGAGGTCAACGAGCGCCAAGCCGCCGAGCTGCGTCTCAGAGCCAGCGAGCTGCGGTTTCAGACCCTGGCCGACAACTCGCCCACCGGCATCTTCCACTCCACCGCGGACGGCCTGACGGTCTATGTCAACCGCGCCTGGAGCGAGATCGCCGGCCTGTCGGCGGAGCAGGCCGCCGGCAACGGTTGGCAACAGGCGATCCATCCCGACGACCGCGAGCGCAAGATCGCCGACTGGCAGCGGGCGCTGGCCGATAGCGTGCCGGTGTCCGGCGGCGAGTACCGCATGCTGCGGCCGGACGGCACCGAGAAGTGGGTCGTCGGCCAGGCGGTACCGCTGACCGACGCCAGCGGCGCGGTCAGCGGCTTCGTCGGCACGCTGACCGACATCACCGAGCGCCGCCTCGCCGAAGAGGCGATCCGCCACTCGGAGGAGAAGTACCGTACCCTGTTCGAGGAGTCCCAGGACACGATCTACATCAGCACCCCGGCAGGCCGGCTGCTCGACATCAATCCCGCCGGGGTGCGGCTCTTCGGCTACGAGTCGGCCGAGGAGATGCTCGAGATAGACCTGGCAACGCAGATCTACCTGCGCCCCGAGGATCGTGAGCGGATGCTCCAGGAGCTGGGCCTCAAGGGGTTCGTCCAGGATCTGGAGCTCGAGGTGCTGACCAAACAGGGTCGCCGCCTCACCGTGCTCCTGACCGCCACCGCCCAGCGCGACGAGGCCGGACACGTGGGCTCCATCCGCGGCATGCTG
>CALZJC010000499.1 GCA_945787525.1 Thermoanaerobaculia bacterium
ACGGCACGCGGCCGGCCGGGGCGATGAGCAGGCGACTGTTTCCGTTGGATCACGTATTCTTCCGATGCGACCTCAGCACCCGCAAGAAGGGCCCGGCCCATGCCCAGACAAAGGGAGTCAGCGACGATGAGCACGGCGGATTTCACCGCAGCCCCGCAAGACCACGATTGGACGTCGGCGGCGGTGGCTAAGATCGAGGCCGACTTCAACCGATCCGCGGACACGCATCTGATCAAGCTCAACCTGCCCTGCCTCGACGGCGTCGATCTGTACCTGAAGGACGAGTCGACCCATCCCTCGGGCAGCCTCAAGCATCGGCTCGCGCGCTCGCTGTTCCTCTATGGCCTGTGCAACGGCTGGATCACCAAGGACAGCCCGATCACCGAAGCCTCGTCCGGCAGCACCGCGATCTCCGAGGGTTATTTCGCCCGCCTGCTCGGCCTGCCCTTCATCGCCGTCATGCCGGCCGGCACGGCGGCGGAAAAGGTCGCCCAAATCGAGTTCTATGGCGGCGAATGCCGCTTCGTCGACGAGCCGGGCGCGATCTACGCCGAGGCCGAGCGGCTCGCCGAGGATCTCGGCGGCCACTACATGGACCAGTTCACCTTTGCCGAGCGGGCGACCGATTGGCGCGGCAACAACAACATCGCCGAAAGCATGTTCGCGCAGATGGGGCGCGAGCGGTTCGCTCTGCCGCGCTGGGTCGTGGTCAGCGCGGGGACCGGCGGCACCGCCTCGACCATCGGCCGCTTCATCCGCTATCGCTCGGGCGCCTTCGGGCAGACGCAGCTATGCGTCGTCGACCCCGAGAACTCGGTCTTCTTCGACTTCTACCGGACCGGAGATCGGGGCTTGACGACCGAACGCGGCTCGCGCATCGAGGGGATCGGGCGGCCGCGGGTCGAACCCTCATTCCTGCCCACCGTCGTCGACCGGATGATCCAGGTGCCCGACGCCGCCAGCATCGCCACGGTCTGGTGGCTCGAAACCATCCTGGGGCGCAAATGCGGCGCCTCCACCGGCACCAACCTCTATGGCGCCCTGCAGCTGATTGCGGAGATGCTGGAGCGGGGCGAGCGCGGCAGCGTCGTGACGATGATCTGCGACCCCGGCGAGCGCTACCTCGACAGCTATTTCGACCGCGACTGGCTCGCCGCTGAAAAGCTCGACATCGCGCCCTGTCTGGAGCAGCTCGAGGGGTTCTCGAAGACGGGCAAGCTGGGCTAGATCGGACGCGTCATCGCGCTCGGATCCGCGTTCGCGCCGAGACGAAAGCCGGCGCTAAAAGCGGCTGGGATTGACCGATCTCGCGACGGGCGCGCTAAAGCCCTCGAGGGAACCATAGGCGCCGCCAACCCCGGAGGTGAGGCCGGCGCCGGAGTCCCTGAGTTCCTGCGTCACGTCATAGTCGGGTCCGCTGAACTCGTCCTCCGCTTTCCCCAACAGATCCGTTACGCGCTCGGTGGTCTGCCGAGTTTGACCTGCGGCGTCCTTGGACACGACCGTCTTCTCGCGCACGACGACGGAGCCCCGGACATCGCCGAGTTCCGCGGATTTAGTGGATTTGAGGCCGGACAATGTCGCCGCTTCCTCGGCCGCCGTCGGCAAAGCCAAGCCCAGCAGCATCACACCAGCACAACCAACGACGAGCCATAGGCGCGCCATGGCTACCCTCCTTACACAGTACTCCTTATTACACTTTACGCTTCGGCAACCGGGAAATCTACATCTTCATGAGTGATTTAATTCCTGGGCCTTAAAGCGATACATCATCGATTCAACCACGACCTGGCGCGCAATCCAGCTGCCCGATCCGCCCGGGTGAGCCGATGGCGCTTGCCCGCCGGGCACGCATGCGGGACCATGGAGGCCAACGGGAGCGGAGGACGACCATGACCTCTGGGCAATCGCGCGCAGACGCAGCGGCGCCGCTCGACCTCGACGGCCTCGGCCTGTGGCTGGTTCAGCGGGGCATGCAGGGCCTGCCGCTGGACGAGCAGCTCGCCGGATTTTGCCAGCGGATCTACGATTCCGGCTTTCCGATGAAGCGGGCGCAGATGGGCATGGGCACGCTGCATCCCCGCTATGGCGCGCACACCTTCGTCTGGCGGCCGGGCGGAGCCGCCATCGAGCACACCCCGCGCGAGCGCACGTCCCTCAGCCGCGAAGGCTATCTGCAGAGCCCGGTCTTCTACCTGCGCAGCCGGGGGCTGTTGGCGATGCGCCGGCGGCTCGACACCGGCGAGCCGGACGAGTTCCCGATCTTTGCCGAGCTGCGCGCGGAAGGCCTGACCGAGTACGCCGCCCGCGTCGTGCCTTACGACCCCGAGGCGGCGGCGGACCTCGCCG
>CALZJC010000500.1 GCA_945787525.1 Thermoanaerobaculia bacterium
ACCCGGTGCGCTCGCCGGCCGCCGCCAGGGCGCTCAGCAGCGCGGCGTAGGTCGCCGCACCGTCGGCGACCGCCAGCGTCACCGGCCGCTTCACGGCGACTCCTCGTCATAGAGCAGAATGCCGCGCCGCTCGCGGCGAAAGCTCTCTTCGTCCGCCTGCCAAGAGTCCAGCCAGGCCGCCATGCCGCCCTTCCCATCGAGGGCCCGGCGCAGCGCCCGGTCACCACTCAGCAGATCCACGGCGGGACGGTCGGCGACGAACTCGTAGGGCTCGGCGCGCCACCCGAACGCCTCTCCCGCCACCTCGTGCAGAACCGTCAAAAGCTCGACACCGGCCCGGTAGGGGCGAAAGGCGGCGGGCCCGGTGACGTGCATCTGCACTCCGCCGCAGAGCTCGCCGGCGTGCTTCTGCGCCTGCGGCCGGAAGTAGACCGGCGTGAAGCGGACTCCGTCGAGCCGCAGCTGCGTCAGCCGATCCGCCAGCTGGGGCGGGTCGACCCCGGGACCTCCGACGAGCTCGAAGGGTCGCGTCGTACCGCGCCCTTCGGACAGCACCGTGCCCTCGACCAGGCAGGCCCCCGGGTAGACCAACGCCGTTTCGAAGCGCGGGATGTTGGGCGACGGAGCGACCCAGGGCCTGCCCAGCTCGGGCCACAGCATCGACCGTCGCCAACCGTCCAGCCGCCAGGTCGCGATGCCGTCGTTCCAGCCTCCCCGCTCGGCCTCCAGCAGCACCAGCTCGGCCAGCGTCAGGCCGTGGCGCACCGGCAACGAGAAGGCGCCGACGAACGACTCGTAGCCCGGCTGCCGGAGATTGCCCTCCACCACCTCGCCACCGAGCGGGTTGGGCCGGTCGAGCAACCAGACCTCGCGGCCGGCCGCTACCGCCGCCTGCGCCGCCCAGACGGCGCTGGCGGCGTAGGTGTAGTAACGCGCGCCGACGTCCTGCAGGTCGATGAGCAGCAGGTCGATGCCGGCGAAGACGGCAGGATCGGGCGCCAACGACTCTTCGCTGTCGCCATAGAGCGACTCGATCGGGATGTCGGTCCACGCGTCGCGGCTCTCGGCCGCCGGCACCATGTCCTGCTCGACGCCGTGGAAGCCGTGCTCCGGCGCCAGCAGCAACACCGGTGGCGCCGGAGCGCGCCGCGCCAGGGCGAGGTGGATCGGCTCCATCTCGGCCGTGACCGAGGCGGCGTGTGCCAACAGGCCATAGCACCGCCCTCCCAGAACCTCGGGCTCCGCGAGCAGCCGATCGAGCCCCGTGCGCAGCATGAGACCTTCAGCGGCGATAGTCGCCGCTGCGGCCGCCGCTCTTGGCGTCCAGCCGCAGCTCGGTGACGACCGCGCCGCGCTCCACCGACTTGACCATGTCGTAGAGGGCCAGGGCCGCCGCCGCACAGGCGACCAGGGCCTCCATCTCGGCGCCGGTGCGTGCGGTCACCACAACGCGGCTGCGCACCTGGACCCCCTCGGGCACCGGATGCAACTCCACCTCCACCTGGTCCAGGGTCAGCGTGTGGGCCAGCGGGATCCACTCGCCGGCCTTCTTGGCGGCCTGGATGCCGGCCAGCTTGGCCACCGAATAGGCGTCGCCCTTGGGCAGCTCGGAGAGCCGCAGGACCGTCTGCGCCGACAGCAGGACCAGGCAGGACGCCTCGGCCAGCCGCCGCGTCACCGGCTTGCCCGAAACGTCCACCATCTGCGCCTGTCCGAGGCCGTCGAGGTGGCTGAAAGCGCTGTCGGAACTCATCAAAAGTTATGCTACCTCACGCCCCGGTCAGCGACTTGTGGAACAAGCATGCGTCTCGCGGTCATCGTCCCGGCTCTCGACGAGGAGCAGTCCCTCGCCCGCATCCTGCCCCTGGTGGCCGGGCTCGGCGACGAACTGGTGGTCAGCGACGGCGGCAGCTCGGACGGCACGGTGGAGACCGCCCGGCGCCTGGGCGCGCGGGTGGTCGAGGGGGCGCCCGGCCGCGGCCCACAGCTCAATCGCGGCGCCGGCGCCAGCGAGGCCGGGCTGCTGCTCTTCCTGCACGCCGATTCCTGGCCGCCGCCCGGGGCCGGCGCAGCGATCCGCCAGGCGGTGGCCGACGGCGCCGAGGGTGGCGCCTTCCAGGTTCGGTTCGAGGGTGGCGGCGCCTGGATGGGGCTCGGCACCCGGCTGGTCAACCTGCGCACCCGCCTGACCCGGCTGCCGCTGGGAGACCAGGGGCACTTCGTCACCCGCGCCGTCTTCCAGGAGTTGGGCGGCTACCGCGACTGGCCAATCCTGGAGGATCTGGACTTCGCCCGCCGCCTGAAGCGCCGCGGCCGGCTGGTCATCCTGCCCCTGGCCATG
>CALZJC010000501.1 GCA_945787525.1 Thermoanaerobaculia bacterium
CCCAGGCGTCGTCCAGGGCCGCTTTTCGAGCCGTTTTCTGAAGCTCGCGCCGGAGGTGCTGAAGGTCAGCCTGCGGGACCATCAGAGCGCCTTCATGGTGCAGCGAAACGGCAAACCGATGGCCTGCTTTCTTACCGTGATGGACCGATTCGACGACCCGGCCGGCCGGATCCGGGCGGGCAACGAGTGGGTCGTCGAGGCACGCCTGGCCGACGCCGCGTTCTTCTGGGCCGAAGACCGCAAACGGTCTCTCTCCGAGCACGCCGGGGGTCTCGAGAGGCTCACGTTCCACGCCCGGCTGGGCAGCTATGCCGACAAGACGGCGCGCATCGAGCGCCTGGTCGGCCGGCTCTGCGACGAGCTGGGCTGGAAACGTGAAAAAGCGTCCGCGGTCTCGGCCGCGCGGCTGCTGAAGGCCGATCTGGGCACCGAGATGGTCAAGGAGTTCACTTCGCTGCAGGGCGTCATGGGCGGCGTCTACGCCCGCGCCGACGGCCTGCCGCCGGCCGTCTGGAAGGCGGTCTACGATCAGTATCTGCCGGCGAGCGGCGACGACCCGGTGCCGCGCGGCCGGGTCGGCGCGGTGACTTCGCTGGCCGATCGCATAGACACCCTGGTTGGCCTGTTCGGGCTCAACCTGCTGCCGTCGGGCAGCAAGGACCCGTTCGGTCTGCGGCGGGCGGCGCAGGGAGCGGTGCGCATCGCCCTCGAGGCGGATCTACCGCTGGATCTCGACCTGGTCGCGGCGCGGGCGGTGCGCTTGTACGAGGACCGGCTGCAGCTCAACGGCGAAGAGACCCTTGCGGCGCTGCGCCCTTTTCTCTACGATCGGGTGCGTCATCTGCTGGGGCGGGGCGGCTACGCCTACGATGAGATCGAAGCGGCCCTGGCGGCGGGCGGCAGCAATCTGCCCGACCTCCGGGCACGGGTGGATTCGCTACACAGGGTTCGCGACGAGCCGGGATTTCTCGAAGCGGTTCTGGCCGCCAAGCGGATCTCCAAGATCGTCAGGGATGCACCGGAGTTCCGGATGGACGGCGCCTTGCTGCGCGAGGAGGCCGAGAGAGAGCTGGCGGCCGCCGCCGACCGGCTGAGAGAAGAGATCGACGAGGCGACAGAGAAGAAGGACTACGACCGCTGTCTGTGGGCCATCGCGGCGTTTGCCGATCCGCTGGAGCGGTTCTTCAACGAGGTCCTGGTGATGGACGAGAACAGCGCCCTGCGCCAGAACCGGATCGCCCTGCTACAGCGTATCCAGCGCACCCTGTCGCGCACTGCCGTGCTCACCGAGCTGGTGGTCGACCGTGGTGAGCATCGCAGGCAACAGGAGGAAGACGGGAAGCCATGAGCACGAAATACATCTACTTCTTCGGTGGCGGCGACGCTGAAGGCCGCGGCGACCAGAAGGAGCTGCTGGGGGGCAAAGGTGCCGGGCTGGCCGAGATGAGCAGCCTGGGCCTGCCGGTGCCGCCCGGATTCACCCTGACCACCGAGGCCTGCATCCACTATCACGATCACGGCGGCAGATACCCGGAGGGTCTCGAGGAGCAGTTCGAGTCGCAGCTGGCCCACCTCGAGGAGGTCCAGGGGCAGCGCTTCGGCGATCCGCAGGACCCGTTGCTGCTGTCGGTCCGCTCCGGCGGACCGGTCTCGATGCCCGGCATGATGGAGACGGTGCTCAACCTCGGCCTGAACGAGGAGATCATCGCCGCCCAGATCGAGCGCGGCGTGGACCCGCGCTTCATCCGCGACTGCTACCGGCGGCTGCTGACCATGTTCGGCGACGTGGTGCTCGACGTGCCGCACAGCAGCTTCGAGAGGATCCTCGCCGAGCAGCGCCAGAGCGAGGCCGTCCGGTTCGACTCGGAGATCTCGGCCGATGGACTGGGCAGCGTCATCGGCGGCTACCACGAGCTCATCGAGGCGCACGGCAAGAGCTTCCCCAGCGACCCGCGCGAACAGCTCTGGGCGGGCGTGCGCGCCGTCTTCGACAGCTGGAACGTGCAGCGGGCGCGCGACTATCGACGGCTGCACGGCCTGTCGGAAGACTCCGGCACGGGGGTCAACGTGCAGACCATGGTGTTTGGCAATCGCGGCCTCGACTGCGCCACCGGCGTGGCGTTCACACGCAATCCGGCCAGCGGCGAGAAGAAGGTCTACGGCGAGTACCTGGTCAACGCCCAGGGCGAGGACGTGGTCGCCGGGATCCGCACGCCGCAGCATCTGACCGTCGCGGGCAAGGACACCAACGGCTCCGACCTGCCGGCGATGGAAGAGGTGATGCCCGAGGTGTTCGGGCAGCTCGACGGCATCCGCGGCAAGCTGGAGACCCACTACCACATGCTGCAGACGCGTGACGGCAAGCGCACCGGTGCCGCGGCGGTTCGCGTTGCCGCCGAGATGGTCGATGAGGGCCTTGTCGAGACTCGAGAGGCGGTCGCACGAGTGCATCCCGACCAGCTCACCCAGGTCCTGGCGCCGGTCTTCGAGCCGCGCGAGAAGGCCCAGGCGATCGCCGGCGGTCGTCTTCTGGCGAAGGGGCTGCCGGCCGGACCGGGGGCGGCGTCGGGCAGAATCGCGCTGACCGCCGAGCGGGCGGCCGAGATGGCCAGATCGGGACCGGTGATGCTGGTGCGCGACGAAACCTCACCGGAGGACATCGTCGGGATGCACGCTGCGGTCGGCATCCTCACCTCGCGCGGTGGCATGACCTCTCACGCGGCGATCGTCGCTCGCGGCATGGGCAAACCGTGCGTCGTCGGCGCCGGCGCCCTGCATGTCGACGACCAAGGAGCCGAGCTGAGAGTCGACGGCAAGCTGTTCCACGAGGGCGACGAGCTGTCGATCGACGGCACCGCCGGCGAGGTCATCGAGGGCAGCCTGGCGGCGCACCCCTCGGAGATCCTCGCGGGACAGGGCGATGGGGGCGCCGAATCGACCGCCGTCGTCTCGTTCAACGCGGTAATGAGGATGGCTGACGAGCATCGCCGTCTGCAGGTGCGCGCCAACGCCGATACGCCGGAGGATGCGGCGGTGGCGCGCCGCCTCGGTGCCGAGGGC
>CALZJC010000502.1 GCA_945787525.1 Thermoanaerobaculia bacterium
CCTGATCGCGATCGTCTCGCCGAACAACCCGTCCGGGGCGGTCGTCTCCGCCGCCGAGCTGGCCGAACTGGCTCGGCGCGCCGCCGCCGCCGGCGCCCTGGTGCTGCTCGACCACGTCTACGCCGAGTACGCCGACGACGACCTCACCGGGGACGCTCTGGCCTTCGAGAACGTCGTCGTGCTGCGCACCTTCTCCAAAGCCTGGGGGCTGGCCGGCTGCCGCGTCGGCTACGCCCTGGCGTCGCCGGCGGTGGCGGCGACCCTGCGCAACGCCGGCAACCCGTACCCGGTAGCGGCGCTCTCCGCCCGCATCGCCCGGCGGCGTCTCGACAGCGGCGCCGCCGCCGTGCAGCAGCACGTCGAACGGGTGCGCCGCGAGCGCCGGCTGCTCAGCGACTGGCTGGCGGAGCGCGGCGTGCCGGTGCCGCCCTCGCAGGGCAACTTCGTGCTCGCCGACTTCGGCAAGCGAGCCGGGTTCGTGCGCCACGCCCTGGCCGCTCTCGGCGTCCTGGTGCGCGCCTTCCCCCACCGGCCGGAGATCGCCGACGGTCTGCGCATCAGTCTGGCGGGCGCCGAAGACGACTTCACGCGTCTGCTGCGCGCTCTGGCCACGGTGCTCGAGCCGCAGGCGCTGTTGTTCGATCTCGACGGCGTCCTGGCCGACGTCGAAGAGTCCTATCGTCGCTGCATCCTGGGCACGGTCAGCTCCTTCGGCGCGCATCTGCGCCGCGACGAGCTGCGCGCCGCCGTCCTCGCCGGCAACGCCAACAACGACTGGGAGCTGAGCCGTCGGCTGCTGGCCGAACGCGGCATCGACGCCCCCCTCGATGAGGTGACCCGTCGCTTCCAGGCGCTCTACCTGGGCGCCAGCGGCAGCCCCGGGCTGCGGGAGCGCGAACGGCTCCTCGTGCCGGCCGAGCGGTTGGCCGGATGGGCCGAGCGGCTCCCCCTGGCGGTGGTCACCGGGCGGCCGCGCGCCGAGGCGGAGTGGTTTCTCCGCCGGCACGGCATCGACGGTCTGTTCGCCGCCCTGGTTACCCAGGAGGATGGCCCGGCCAAGCCCGACCCCGCACCGGTTCGCCTCGCGCTGGCCCGACTCGGTGTCGAGCGGGCCTGGATGGTGGGCGACACACCCGACGATCTGATGGCGGCCGCCGGCGCCGGCGTCCTGCCGCTGGCAGTCCCGGCGCCCGGCGAGAGTGGATCCGAAGCCGCCGCGGCGCTACTCCACGCCGGCGCCGCGACCGTTCTCGCGGCAACCACCGACCTCGAGGAGCTGCTATGAATGAGCCCCGTTCCGCGCGCGTCGAACGCCGCACTGCCGAAACCACCTTCACCATCGACCTCACCCTGGAGGGCCGCGGCGAAGCGACCGTGTCCACCGGCATCGGCTTTCTGGACCACCTGCTGACCGCGTTCGCCCGGCACTCGCGCTTCGACCTGACCATCCAGGGGCGCGGCGATCTGGAGATCGACGACCACCACACCGTCGAGGATTGCGCGCTGACGCTCGGCCGGGCGCTCGACCGGGCACTCGGCGACCGCGCCGGCATCCAGCGCTTCGGCAGCGCCTACGCACCCCTGGACGAGGCCCTGGCCCGCGCCGTGGTCGACCTTTCCGGCCGGCCGTTTGCCGCCGTCCAACTCGGCTTGCGGCGCGAGCAGCTGGGCGAGCTGTCGACCGAGAACGTGCCTCACTTCCTGCAATCCCTGGCCACCGCCGCCCGCCTCACCCTGCATCTGGATGTTCTGCGGGGCGACAACGACCACCATCGCGCCGAGGCCGCCTGCAAGGCGCTGGCCCTGGCGATGCGGCAAGCGGTCGCCCGCTCCGGCTTCGAAGACGTACCGTCCACCAAGGGCAGCCTCGGCGAGAGCGGAGCGTGATGCAGACCGCCGTCGTCGACTCCGGGGTGGCCAACCTGGCGTCCGTGCTGAGCGCTCTCGAAGAGCTCGCTGCCGGGCCGCGGATCGCGCGCCGCGCCGACGATCTGCGGGCCGCCTCGCACATCGTCCTGCCGGGTGTAGGGGCCTTCGGGCCGGCGGCGGCCGCGCTTCGCGCCGGCGGCTTCGATGTCGCCATCTCGCGGGCGGCACGCGAAGGAACGCCGATTCTGGGGATCTGCCTGGGAATGCAGCTGCTCGGCGCAGCCAGCGAGGAAGCTCCCGGAGAGCGCGGCATCGGTCTCTTCTCCGGCCGTTTCGAGCACCTGCCGCCCACGGTCACCGTGCCGCACCTGGGCTGGAACGGAGTGGAGGTCGCGGCGCCCGACCCGGTGCTGGCGTCCGGCACCGCCGCCTTCGCAAACTCCTACTGCCTGCCGGCGCCGCCGC
>CALZJC010000503.1 GCA_945787525.1 Thermoanaerobaculia bacterium
CGTGCTCGAAGCACGCTGAGGATGCCCGACCGGAGCGTAACGCTGCAGATTCAGGTAGATACGGCGTTTCGTAGACGATTGGTGAGAAGGTCAGGCTAGCTGCCTGTCAGAGCGGCGATGATCGTCGCGGTCATCGACGGCAGGGCGGCGGGCCGGCGTGGAAAGCGCAGGCCGCGAACCGGCAGGCAGCCGGCCGTCTCGGCGCAGAAATCGAGGTGCCGGGCCTGAAGCTCGCTGTCGAACAGCCGCGCCGCCATCGTCTGGCGAACCAGAGCCAGCGCCGCCTGGCGCCGGGTGAGCTCGCGGCTCTCGACCGCGGCACCGGCCGGCTCGAGGAGATAGAGCGCCGCCAGGTCCACCTCCCCGGGCCCCTCTGCCAGCGCCTGGCTCAAGGCCATCGCCCCGGGCTGGGGGTAGCGAGGCAAGGCCTTCACGACCCCGTCCTCGAGCTTCACCGCCAGCAGGTCGTCGGCGATCCGCCGCCGACCCGCCCCTCGGGTCGTCAGGGCCACCGCCAGGGTGGACTTGCCGCAGCCCGACTCTCCGGCCAGCGCCACGGCCGACCCTCCCGAGCTCACCGCACTGGCATGCAGACACCAGACCCCGCGCAGAGCCAATGCGAGGACGAGACAGGGGCCGAGCACGGCGGCGGCGACATCCTCTCCCGGCGCTTCGCTCTCCACCGGCTGCCGCCGTCCCACTCGGGTGCCGTCGCCGCTGATCTCGAACTCGCCTGCCGCCTCGATCTTCAGCAGATAGCCCTGACGGGCGCGGCGGCTCTCGACCTGACGGAGCCGGCCACCCACCCAACCCGGCCCGGCATACACGGGAACGCCGTCCTCCCGGCCGGTAGGCGCCGGTGGCTCTCGGGAGCCGGTCCCCGCCGTGATCGAGGCGAACGGCGTCAGCTGGCGGATCGGCAGGTCAGAGACCAGCCGCAACCCGGCCAGCTCGTAGGCCCACGGCCAGTGCTCGGATCCCGCGAGCGAGAGCCGTATGTCGACGATGTGCGCTCCTCGACCGGGCAGGCTAGGGCTGCTGCTGTTGGGTGAGGCCGATGCCGCTGTCGGGAATCCCGGGGCTCGAGCCGAGAGTCAGCCCGCGCAGGTCACCCAACCGTTCCAGCCGGGGTCGCCGGTACGGCCGCCCAGCGTGCTTTGGCCGGTCGCGAGGATCGGCGTCCGTCTCGGGTTGCGTCCGGCTCACGCGGTCCTCCGCAGCTCGGATTCGCCCGCACCGCTATGGCGGCGGCGCCAGAGCTCGAGAGAGAGCAGATGCCAGAGTGCCAGCTCCTCGCTCGCTGAGCGGGCCCGACCTGCCGCTTCGGCCGCCCACTCCGATCGGACCATCCGCCGGCCGAGAGACTCCACTGTCAGCAGATCATGGACCGTTTCCCGCTCGCGTTCCTCCACTCCCCGCCGGTAGAGCGCCGCGAGGCCGGCAACGCTTTGTCGATCCAGCACTTCCGGTGGCAGGAGGCCGCGCATCGCGACCCGCAGCAGGTGCTTCTTGCGCCCACCGCGGTAGCCCTGATGGGCCGGCAGCCCGAGCGCGAACTCCACCAGCCGCAGGTCGCGGAACGGATGGCGCAGCTCGATGCCCGCCCGGGCGGCATGGAATATCTCGATCGTCGCGCCGCGCGCTTCCCGGGCTCCGAGCAGACCCTGCCACCTCTCGCGGCAGCGGGAGGCGGCCGCAGGCCGGCCTCGGGTCGTCGGCAGGTGGCGAAGGGCCTCCGGGCTCAGCCACCCGGCGGACGGTCCGCGGCGCATCGCCGGCAGGCGCAAAGCCCGGCGGACACCGCCAAGGGCGCGACCTCTGTGCCGACCGAACTCTCGCGCCAGCTCACCTGCGGCGGTCAGCGGACGGCCGGCGGCGAGCAGATCGGCCAACCACCAGGCGGCGCCGGTCCAAAGCTGATCGCCGCCGCCACCGGTCAGCAAGACCCTGCTGCCGAGCTTCGCCGCCGTGTCGTAGGCCGCGGTCTTGAGCAGCCGGTACGGGTTCTCCTCCGGGGTGTTCGGGTTGACAGCCCAGTCGCCCTGCCCACGAAGAGGCCATGAGTGGTCGCCCTTCAGCATCACCGGCCGCGCTCCGATCGCCTGGCAGACGGGCTCGATGAATCGACGCTCGTCGCAATCCGGCAGCTCGTCGAAGACCCAGGAGACCGGCGTCGGTGGCGCAGCGCCGGCCTGGCCAAGACTGCGGGCGGCCAGCGCCGCCACCGCAGTCGAGTCGAGACCGCCGCTCATCAGCACGGCCGGCGCTCCGACGCCGCGGAGCCTGTCGGAGACGCTGCGCTCCAGCAGCTCGGCAAAACACTCAGCACACT
>CALZJC010000504.1 GCA_945787525.1 Thermoanaerobaculia bacterium
AGTACCCGACGCTCATCACCGGCGGGCCGGGTGACCGGCTGTGGGACCTGGATCTGTTCGACGACCTCCTGATGGGCGAAGGGGTCGTCGCCCACGAGTGCGCGCATCAGTACTTCTACGGGCTGGTGGGCAGCAACGAGTTCGAGGAGGCGTTTCTCGACGAGGGCTTCACCGACCACTGGGGCAACGAGATCATGATCGCCGCCTACGGTCAGGACGGCGGCGGCCGCCTGCTGGGACGGCCGTTGAGCATCACCGCGCTGGAGAAGCTGGGCCTGCCGGACCGCTCGGCGATGCAGCCAGCGATCCTGTTCGGGCCCTCGTACCTGATCCGCGGCTACTCGATCGGCGCCCAGTTCTACAACCGGCCGGCGGCCACCGTGCGGACCGCCGCGGCCCTGTTCGGCAACTCTGTCGTAGATCGTGTGTTTGCCGAGTACTTCGCGCGCTGGAAGTTCCGCCACCCCGGATTCGAGGACTTTCTTGCTGCCGCGCAGGCGGCCGGCGGCGCCAGGGTCGCGGGGTTCTTCGAGGAGGCCTACAGCCAGACGCGGCAGCCGGACTACCGGGTGGCCAAGCTGACGACCGATGGCTGGAGGCCGCCGCGCGGTCGGCTGGTCGGAGCGGATGGATCGGTGGACGAGATGGACGGCCTCATGGTCGAGGTTCTGGATCCCGGCTGGACACTAGGCCGTCAACGCCACGCGGGCAGTATCGTGCAGCGCGCCGTGCGCCCCGAGAGGGGCGAGCCCGATGCGAGCTGGGATGGCGACGGCGGCGAGTTCCACCTGTCCACCGTGCGTCTCGAGGGGCCGGCCTGGCAGCGCCTGCCGGTGGAGGTCGTCTTCCGCTTCGCCGACGGCGCCCTGGTTCGCGACACCTGGGACGGCCGGGCGCCCTACCGCGTCTACCGTTTCCTGCGCCCCGCGCCGCTGTCCGAGGCACGGCTGGATCCCGACGGCAAGATCGCCCTCGACCCGGATCCGGTCAACAACAGCCGTCGGCGCGAAGCGGACCGCCGTCTGGTCGACGACTGGGCATACTGGCTCGGCGCACTGTCTCAGCTGATCGGAGAGGCCTTGACCACATGGCTGTGAAGCGGCCGTGGCTCACGGGGCTGCGCCCGGTGCCCGGCTCGGTCCAGCTGATGGCGCTGCGCTGGCTGCTGTTCGTTGTCGCCGCGCTGCCGGGCCTGGCCGCGGCGGTCGCCGCCATCGGCCAGAGCATCGGCAACAGACCGTATTTCACCGAGGCCTCCGACCCGCTGCCCATGATCCCGCTTATCCGCCTTGTCGACCACCTGCCCGGCGCAGTCTGGGCCGCCCTGGTGTCGACCGCCGCCGTGGCGTGGCTGGGTAACCTGTTGCTGACGGCGGGGGCAGTGACGCTGTTCGGTACGACCCGCGGCGGCCGGCCGCGCGTCTGGGGGACGGTGTTCGAAGCCGGCACCTGGTCTCTCTGGGCCTATCTGCGGATCGCCCTGGTCGCCCTGGTGCTGGCGGCGGTGGGGACAAGGGTCATCGCGACGCTCGCCGAGCGCCTTCTCGAGCACGGCCAGCAGGCCTACTGGACGATGCGCGCTCAGTTCCTGCTGCAGTCGCTTCGTGGCCTGGCCACCCTGTGCTGGCTGACCCTGGTCGGGCTCTTTGCCTGGTGGTGCCGGGTGATCGTCATCGCCGACGAGCGCCACCGGGTCCGCCGGCTGTGGACCGTGGTGCCGCGCCTCTGGTGGCGGCGACCGTTCAGCGCTCTCGGGGCGCACTTTCTGCTGGCTCTCGGCGCGCTCCTCGCCGGCGCCGGTGTGCTCTTCGCCTGGCGTCAATCCGCCGGCGGCGCGGTGGTCTGGACCCTGGCGTGGCTCGCGGTGCTCGCCGGCTTGAGCTTCCTCTGGCACTGGCGGCTGCGCGCCGGCCGGCTGCTCTGGTCGAGCCCGGAGCTGATCGACCTGCGGGCCGTCCCCGACACGCCCTGGCGCCTGGCCAAGACGCTTCGCAGCCGCTTGCGGCGACGGCCGCGCGGCGCGCCGCCGGTGACGCCCGGGACCACCGACGCTTGAAGCCGCGGTGCGTCCAAGCCGCAAGCAGCGCCTCAAGTGGAGCCCGCCATACCGTCGGTTGGTGCTGCCGATACGCGACGCGGCGCGCCTGCGTCGCTGGCGGCGCGACGGCCGTCCGGCGCCGCCTCCCGCCGCCTGGAAGCGCCGCCTGGTCACCGCGCTCGCGCACCGCTTTGCCGCCCGGGTCTTCATCGAGACCGGCACCGCCGAGGGCGAGATGGTGGCCGCCATGGCGACGCGATTCCGGCGGCTGGTCTCCATCGAGTTGGACCCCGGCCTGGCGGCGCTGGCGCGCCACCGCTTCCGGGGTCAGGACAACGTCGAGATCCTGGAGGGCGACAGCGAGGAGCTGCTGCCCGGGCTTCTCGCCGACCTCTCCGAGCCCTGCCTCTTCTGGCTCGATGGCCACGCCACGACCTTCGGCGCGCGCGGCCGTCGGGTGACGCCGATCCGCGGCGAGCTGGCGGCGATTCTCGCCCACCCGGTGGCCGAGCACGTCGTGCTGATCGACGACGTCCGCCTGTTCGCCGCCGGCGGCGGCTACCCGTCCCTGGACGGCCTGCGCGCGATGATCGCGGCGGCGCGCCCGGACTGGAGCTTTGCGGTCGCCGACGACGTCCTGCGCCTGCTGCCCGGGGTGCCGGCTAGCCCCGATCCCGGGCCAGTCTGAGGGCCCGCTTGCCGTAGACGGCGGCGAGATGCGTCCGGTACTCGCCCGAGGCGTGCAGGTCGCCCATCGGCTCGGCGATCGCCAGATGGCCGTCGACCGCCTGGTCGATGGCCTCGTCCGAGCCGTCGCCGCCCGCCAGGGCGTCGGTCACCGCGGTGGCCAGGTGAGGGGTCGCG
>CALZJC010000505.1 GCA_945787525.1 Thermoanaerobaculia bacterium
TTGCCCAGGGCGTCGGTCTCGAAGTCGATGCTCGCCAGGCAGGCGTTCGCCGGATAGCTGTAGCCGAAGTCCAGGTCAGCGACGACCTCGCTCGCCGCCGCGAAACCGGTGAGGTCGACGTCGCGCTCGATGCGGCGCTCCGGATTGCCGGTGGTGCCTTGGAGCCGCAGCTCACCGCCGGTGATCGTGATGCTGCCGGCGGTCGGCAGCTCGCCGACGTCGTCGGTCGACATTTCGTCCCAGGCGTCGGCCGTCCAGTCGAGCGAGCCGTCGCTGTTGTCGTAGGCCGCAGCGTCGAACCGGTCGAAATAGCTGTCGTCCCAGCCCAGCACCTCGACGCTGTCGCGGTTGTTCTCGGCGTCCAGGAACGCCAGCCCGCTGACGTCCACCGGATCGGCGAAGTTGAAGAAGATCGTGCCGCCGGCGGCCGAGTCGTCGGGATCGGTGCCGTCGCCGTCCTCGGAGAGGATCAGGACGTTGCCCTGCCCCACGCAGTTCTCGCCCGGCTGGCCGACCTCGCCGTCGAGGCCGACGCCCGGTCCCGGCGGCGTGCAGGTCTCGTTTGGCGAGCCCAGGTCATCGTCGCCGCCGGTGGGGTTCGCCGCGTCGAAGATCATCAGCGGCCCGGTATCCGACGGGTTGATGCTGAAGCTGGCGGCGACGCCCCACGGCAGCCACTCGCTGTCGATGATCTGACCGGCAACCAGCGGGTTGCCCAGGGCGTCGGTCTCGAAGTCGATGCTCGCCAGGCAGGCGTTCGCCGGATAGCTGTAGCCGAAGTCCAGGTCAGCGACGACCTCGCTCGCCGCCAGCTGGCCGCCGGTGTCGGTCACCACGACGATGTACTCGCCCGCCGCGACGGCGCTGAAGAGATAGGAGCCGTCGGCGGCAGTGGTGGCCGTGTCCTCGACCACGTCGTCGCCGGTGCCGAAGACCCCGTCCAGGCCGGCGTCGCGCAGCTCGAGGGTGACGCCGCCGATGCCCACCTCCTCCGGGTCCTGGACGCCGTCCCGGTCGATGTCGTTCCAGACGTAGTCGCCGATCACCCCGCTGCCAGCCGGCGCGGTATAGCCGAAGTCGGCGGTCAGGAAGACGTCGGCGGTGGCGACGGTGTAGGTCGGGGCAGAAGCGATCGGATCGGTTGGTGGATCGATGTTGCCGGGCGACTGAGCCAGGCCCGAGGGCACGGTGGCATCGGTGATGTCGACCCAGAAAGTCCCCGGCGGCAGCTGGCCGAACAGGTAGTCGCCGTCGGCGCCGGTGAGGCGGGTGCCGAAGTCGACGTCGTCGCCACCTCCCGGCACCCCGTCTATGCCGACCCCATAGAGCGTCACCTCGACGTTGGAGATCCCCGGCTCGCCGACGTCCTGCACTCCGTCGCCGTCGACGTCCAGCCAGACGCGGTCGCCGATCGCGCCGCTGACCACCGGGTCGGTGTGTGCCGCCGAGCCGGCAGCCAGATCGCTGGTCGCCACCGTGGTGTTGAACAGCGCGGCGCGGTAGGGATCGAGCGGGTTGTCGACCACCACGTCGAAGTTGACGGTGAGCGTCTCGCCGCTGCGCAGGAGGAAGTTGTCGGTCGCGTCGACCAGCACCGGCGCCACCCCGTTGACCAGCTCGTCGACCAGGTCTCCGGGGTCGTTGTTCTTGGTCACCGCCGACAGGTTGGGGCAGATCAGGTTGACGTCGTCGAAGTAGACACGGTCAGAATTGTCGAAACTTACGGCGCTGGAGGCGCGGAACCGGATGCGGGCGTTGGCAGTGGCGAAGGCGGAGACATCGAGCGCGGCCGGTTGATAGGAGCCGTCGTTGCCCGAGCCATCGAGACGCGCCAGCTCGGTCCAGGTGGCGCCACCGTCGTCGGAGACCTCGACGGCCACGTAGTCGCCGCTCTCCAGGCCGTTGCGTCGATAGCGGAAGGTGAGGATGATCTCCTCGGCCAGCGACAGGTCGGCCTGACGCTCCCAGCTCCTGCTGGCGTTTTGGACGCGCATGACGTTGCGACCGAAGGCCGTGACACCGATCTGGGCATCACCCAAGCCCGCACCGTCAGCTTCCCCAGCCTCGATCCAGTTGCTCGTCCACATGAGCGAGCCGTCCTGACGGTTGACCGCCGCGGTGTCGAGGTGATCGCGGTAGTTGTCACCCGCCAGGATCTCGACGTCGTCGGCGTAGAAGAACTCGTTGGCGGCGGTGAAGCCGGCGCTGATGCGGAAGCGGATATTGGTCGCCGCCGCGATGGCACTGATCGTGTTGTTGTCCAGATCGACGGTGCGCCGGGCCAGCCTCGGCCCGCTGGCGCTGATCGTGTCCAGCACGAACCAGGGCGCGCCACCGGTCGGAGACGCCTCGACCAGCACGGTGTCGGGGGCCGTGTCCGGGAGCACAGGAGTGGCAGTAGGAGCGTCGACCCCCGAGCTCAGACGGTACTGATAGCTGAGAATCGCGCTCGCGTAGCCCGTCAGATCGACCTGCCGCTGAACACTTGGGGCACCGCCACCCAGCGAGTTCGTGAGGCTCAGCTCACCGGCGGCCACCCGCACTTCGCCAGCCGCCGGCCCTGCCGGCCCGACGGGGTCGTTCTCGACCCAGGGGCCAAACCAGGAATCCCGCCCGTCATCATTGGCGTACGAGACCCCTACACCGCTGAGGTCGATCGGGCGCTGGATGCGACGCTCGGGGTTGCCGCCGGTGCCCTCGAGCTGCAGCTCCTGGCCGGGCGACGCTGTGGCCGGCGTGACGGTGATGCTGCCCGCCGACGGCAATCCCCCCGCGTCGTCCGAGCTGTCCTCGTCCCAACCGGCACTCCAGGTCAGAGTGCCGTTACTGCCGTTGTAGCCCGGGTCGGGATAGGGGTCGGTGAACTCGTCGCGATAGTTCGCCGTCGGCGCATAGCTGACGTCGACGTTGTCGACAAAGAAGTCCGCGTGGGCGGCGCTGATCGTGTAGCGGAAGCGGATCA
>CALZJC010000506.1 GCA_945787525.1 Thermoanaerobaculia bacterium
TCGCGCCGCCGCGCAGCAGGCTCCTCCACTGACGCAGGTCGCCGGCCACCTCGCGCAGGGCGGAGCGCCACGAGCCGCGGGCGAAGCTCGCCCCCAGAAGCAGGATCAGGACCGCGGCCGCGGTCAGCGTCACGGCGCGGCTTTCGGCGCTGTCGCCGGCGGCGAGCCGCGGCAGGACCGACCAGCCGGCGCGCACGACCAGCAGATCCAGCGCCAGGCCCGCCGCCAGGGCGGTGGCGGCGACGCTGCCGAGATAGATCGCCAGGAATCGTCGACCGAAGAAGCGCGCGATCAGCACCAGCGACGAGGCGTTGGTCGCCGGTCCGGCGAGCAGGAAGACCAGGGCGGCACCAGGGCTCAGCCCCTTGAGCATCAGCGCCGCGGCGACCGGTGTCGAAGCTGAAGCGCACATGTAGAGCGGCACGCCGAGCAGCAGCATCGCCACCAGAGCGCCCGGGCCGCGGCCGATGCCCTCGCGAATGAAGTCGGCCGGAACCAGGGCGGTGATCAGACCGGTCAGGACCAGCCCGATGACCAGCCAGAAGCCGATCTCGTCGACCATGCTGCGAAAGCCGTAGCGCAGGCCGCGGCGCAAACCGGGTCGTTTCGGTGCCGGCTCGTTGGCGGATGCCGGCGGAGCTTCCGGGCGGTCGGTGCGGCTGTGATCCGTGCCGGCCAGGCGCGACGAGACGGCCGCCACGAGGCTGGTGGCCAGCGCCGCGACCGGGCGGGCCACGGTCATCACCGGCCCCATGAGGCCCCAGGTGAGCAGCATCGAGTCGACCCCGGTCTCCGGCGTCGACACCAGGAAGGCCAGTGAGGCCTCGCGGCTGGCCCCCTTGCGCGACAGCTCGAGCGTCACCGGTACCACGGCGCACGAGCAGAGCGGCAGGGGGATGCCCAGCAGGGCGGCGCGGGCCATCGAGCCCATCCCCGGCCGACCGAGCCAGCGGGCCACCCGCTCGGCCGGCATCAGGCCATGCAGGAGACCGGCCGCGGCCAGCCCGACGAGGATGTAGGGGCTGGCCAGGAGGAAGACCTCCCAGGTTGCGGTGGCGACGGCACCGGGCAGCTCGGCGAGCGCGATCACGGTCAGGCATCGTAGCCCGAGGCGCCGCCCGACGGCAACGATTGCCGATCGCCCGCCGGGTCGGGCGCGGATCGGCCGGGCTCGAAGTCTGCGGTACAATCAACTGCAGTGGAGCCGGCAGTCCGCCGGTTCTCTTCCAGCCCATTCGACAGCTCCGGCCACGGTCGGTCCGGCGCGCTCCCCCAGCGGGGACGGAGGAGGAGCATGGGGATGCTGAAAGAGTTCAAAGAGTTCGCCCTGAAGGGCAGCGTGCTGGACATGGCGATCGGTATCGTCATCGGTGGCGCCTTCAGCCCGATCGTGAAGTCGCTGGTCGACGACGTCCTGATGCCGCCGATCGGCATGCTGGTGGGCGGCGTCGACTTCAGCAATCTGTTCGTGGTCCTCAGGGCGGGCGCCGAGGTACGACACCCTGGCCGCGGCCCGGCAGGCGGGGGCGGTGACGGTGAACTACGGCGCCTTCGCCAACACCGTCATCACCTTCATCATCGTCGCCTTTGCCATCTTCACCATGGTCAAGAGCATCAACCGGTGGAAGCGGCAGGAAGAGGCGCCGCCGGCGGCGCCGACGACCAAGAAGTGCGACTACTGTGACACCGAGATCCCGCTCGCGGCCAGCCGCTGTCCGCACTGCACCTCCGAGCTGCGCGCCGCCTGAACGCCCTGAGCTACAATTCGCCGCCGTGACCGACAAGCTTCCAGCCGCCGCAACCGTCGGCCTGATCAGCCTGGGCTGCGCCAAGAACCTGGTCGACAGCGAAGTGATGCTCGGCGAGCTCGAGAGCCGCGGTCATCGGATCGTCGGCGACCTGGCGGAGGCCGAGACGGTCATCGTCAACACCTGTGGTTTTGTCGAGGAGGCCAAGCAGGAGTCCATCGACGCGATCCTCGAGGTCGCCAGGTCCAAGGCGGCGGGGGAGAGGCGTCTGCTGGTCGCCGGCTGCATGGTGAATCGCTATGGCCGCGAGTTGGAGCAGGCGATCCCGGAGATCGACGGCTTTATCGGCCTCGACGACCTGCGGCGGGTCGGCGAGCTGGTGTCGATCGGCGGCGAGGCGCCACCGCCATCGCCATCGCACCTGGTCTTCGACCACACCGCGCCGCGCAAGTTGACCACCCGGGGCTACGCCTACCTGAAAGTCGCCGAGGGCTGCGACAACCCGTGTACGTTCTGCGCCATCCCGCTCTGGCGCGGCCGTTTCCGTAGCCGCCCGGTGGCGGACCTGGTGGCGGAGGCCCGACAGCTCGAGAAGCAGGGTGTCCGCGAACTCTGTCTGATCGCCCAGGACACGACCCGCTACGGTGAAGACCTGGGACTCAAGCGCAGCGGCATGAGGCGCCTCGTCGAAGAGCTGCTGGCGGCGACCCAGCTGCCCTGGATCCGATTCCTCTACGCCTATCCAACCACCCTCGACGAAAGTCTCCTGCGGCTCATGGCGGCCGAGGAGCGCTTCGTTCCCTACCTCGACATCTCCGGGCGAGCGCCGCGAGCACTTCGAGCATCTCCTGGACTTCGTCGGCCGGGCCCGCTTCGATCACCTCGGGGCCTTCGCCTACAGCCGCGAGGAGGGCACCCCGGCGGCCGAGCTGGGCGGCCGCGTGCCGGGCGCCACCGCTCGCCGCCGGCATCGGCGCCTGCTGGAAGCGCAGCGCCCGATCGCCCTGGCCAGCCGGCAGCGTCTGGTCGGCCGGCGTCTTCGGGTGCTCGTGGAGGGCGTCTGCAGCGAGAGTGAGCACCTGCTCCAGGGCCGCCACCAGGGCCAGGCGCCCGAGGTCGACGGGCGGGTACTGATCAACGACGGGACCTCCCCCGGTGGCTCGATGGCCGAGGTCGAGATCACCGATGCCTGGCCCGACGATGTCGTGGGGCGGGTTGTGGGGCCCAACGGCGCCCCGGGCGTCGAGGTGGCCGTCGCCTGATGCGGGTCTATCGCGACGCCTTGCAGCGCGACGATCTGCCGCGCGATCTGATCGTCACGGTCGGCAACTTCGACGGCATTCACACCGGCCAGCGCCGTATCCTGGACCTGGTGAGCGCTCGGGCGCGGGAGACCGGCCTGCGCTCCGCGGTGGTGACCTTCGAGCCCCATCCGCTGAGCGTCCTGCGGCCCGAGAAGGCGCCCCCCCTGCTCACGACGCCGGCGCAGAAAGAGAGCCTGCTGGCCGAGACCGGGATCGACGCGCTGCTGGTGGTGCAGTTCACGCCCAGCTTTGCGCGCCTTCCGGCGCGCCGGTTCGTGCGTGACTTCCTGTGCCGCAAGCTGGCGGTGCGCGAGGTGTATGTCGGCTCGAGCTTCGCCTTCGGCCGCGATCGCGAGGGGGACCTGTCGCTGCTGCGCACGATGGGCGACAGCTTCGGCTTTGCCGCCTTTGGCTTCGAGGAGGTGTCGAGCGACGGGGCGGCGGTCTCGAGCACCCGGATCCGGGCCGCGGTGGCGACGGGCGAGGTCGGCGAGGCGGCGCGCCTGCTGGGCCGGCCGTACAGCCTGGGCGGCATCGTCGTCCGTGGCGACGGCCGCGGGCGCGGTCTGGGCTGGCCGACGGCCAATCTCGCCGTGGACAACGATCTGCTCGCCGCCGACGGCGTCTACGTGACGCGGCTGCGCATCGCGGCGCGCGGCGAGAGCCTGCCGTCGGTGACCAACGTCGGCACGCGGCCGACGGTCTACGACGAGCACCCCCGCCTGGTCGAGTGCCACGTGCTGGATTTCGATCGCGATATCTACGGCGAGCGGGTCGAGCTCGAGATGTTGCGCCGCCTGCGCGGCGAGCAAAAGTTCCCCTCGGTCGAGGCTTTGCGCGAGCAGATCGGGCGGGACGCGGAGGCGGCGCGAGAATACTTCGCGACCGCCAGCTGTTACCAACAGGGAAGCGGGGCAGGCGGCTGACCTGGTTGTCGTGATGACGCCTCGCGGACCTACCTCTTCAACTCCGTAACTCAAGACCAAGGAATCGAATCGATGGCTAGCGAGAACGTGCTGACCGTAGACGCTGACAACTTCCAGGCCCAGGTGCTCGACTCGGATGTACCGGTGCTGGTGGACTTCTGGGCCGCGTGGTGCGGCCCGTGCCGCATGGTGGCGCCGGTACTCGACCAGCTGGCCGAAGAGATGAACGGCAAGATCAAGATAGTCAAGCTCAATGTGGACGAGAACCAGCACCTCGCCATCGAGCACCAGGTGCAGAGCATCCCCACCTTCATCCTCTTCAAGGGGGGTGCGGTCGCCGACCGGACGATGGGAGCCCTGCCCAAGGCGGCCTTCGAGAAGTTCATCAACCGCCACGTGGAAGCCGCCTAGCTAGCAGCCCGGCGCCTCCACGCATGGACCGACCCGCTTCGGCCGGGACGCCCGCCGGTCCGCGCTCGGCGCGGCGCACGCTGAGCCGCGAGATCGATGCCAGCGGCTGCCGGGCGTTGCTGGTGGTCGGCTCCTCCTCCAGCGATCCGGACCTGGCGCCGTTCGTCGGTGACGCCCATCTGGGCGAGAGCTTTCTCATCGCGCGCGGCGGCGACGACGAGCCGCCGTTTCTCGGTTTTCTCACCGCCATGGAGCGGCAGGAGGCAGCCGCCACCGGCTGTCGCTCCTTGCCGCCGGCCCGCCTGGCTCTCTCGGAGCTCATCCGACGGGGGCTCTCGCCACCGGAGTTCTGGGCCGAGCTCTTGCACCGCGGCCTCGATTCGGCGG
>CALZJC010000507.1 GCA_945787525.1 Thermoanaerobaculia bacterium
ATCAAGGCGGCGTTCTTCGGCATGCTGATCTCGGTCATCGGGTGCATGAAGGGCTTCTACACGACCGGCGGCGCCGAAGGCGTCGGGCGGGCGACGACCCGCTCGGTGGTCCTGGCTTCGATATCGATCCTGATCTCCGACTTCTTTCTCACCAAGATCCTCTTCTGAGGCCATCGTGTCCGACATCAGCGAACCCGCCGGCCAGGTGATCCGCCTCCAGGGCGTGCACAAAGCGTTCGGCGCCAAGAGCGTGCTGCGAGGCGTGGACCTGGCGGTACACGAGGGCGAGTCGGTGGTGGTCATCGGCGGCTCGGGGACGGGCAAGAGCGTGCTGCTGAAGCACGTCATCGGGCTGCTCAAGCCGGACAGCGGCCGGGTGGAGGTCGACGGCACGGCCATCCACGAGCTGGGCTATCGCGACATCGCCCGTTTCCGGCGGCGTTTCGGCATGGCTTTTCAGGAGGGCGCGCTGTTCGACTCCATGACCGTGGCCGACAACGTGGCCTTTCCCCTGCGACGGCGGGGTCTGCCGAAGAACGAGGTTGCCGAGCGCGTCGCGGACTGTCTCGGCCGGGTCGGCCTGGAGGACTCCGGCGACAAGCTGCCCTCGGAGCTGTCGGGCGGCATGAGGCGGCGGGTCGGCTTCGCCCGCGCCATCGCCCACCGGCCGCGGATTCTGCTCTTCGACGAGCCCACCACCGGGCTGGACCCGGTCACCAAGGGCACCATCGATGATCTGATAGTCGAGCTCAAGCAGAGCCTGCGCTCGACGACCCTGACCATCACCCACGACATGCCGAGCGTCTTTCGCATCGCCGACCGGGTGGCGATGCTGTATGGCGGCGAGATCATCATCGACGCGCCGCCCGAGGACCTCAGGCGCTCGACCGACCCGCGGGTGCGGGAGTTCCTGCGTGGCGTCCCGGAGGAGAAAGAGCAATGACACAGGCACTCAAGGTGGGCATCTTCGGCGTCATCGCGCTGACCGTGCTGGCCTATCTCGTGCTCCAGGTGGAGCAGTGGTCGCCGTTCGCACCCGAGGGTGTGCGCTACCAGGCCGCCTTCGAATCGGTCGCCGGCCTCGACGACAAGGCCTCGGTGCGTGTCGCCGGCGTGGTGGTGGGTCGGGTCGACGGCATCGGGCTGAGCGAAGACGACAAGGCACTGGTGACGCTGCTGCTCGAGCGGCCGGTCGATCTGCGCCAGGGCGCCAGCGCCCGCATCGCCAACCTGGGCATCCTGGGCGACAAGTTCATCCTGCTGGATCCCGGGCCGCCGGCCGCCCCGAGCCTGCCGCCGGATGCGGTGCTGCCGGGCGAGGCCCCGGTGACCTTCGACGACGCGCTGGCCAAGCTCGACGGGCTCGCCGGTTCGCTGCAGGAGAGCTTCGAGTCGCTGGGCGGCGGGGGAGAGGAATCGTCCATCGGCCGGCTACTCGACAGCCTCGAGGCGACCAGCGAGCAGATCCGTCTCCTGGTGGCCGACAATCGCGGCCAGATCTCGACCACCGTGGGCCATTTCGCCGACGTCAGCGCCACCCTCTCCCGTGAGCTGCCGCGCCTGGCCGAGCAGATGGAGCGCGTCCTCGGCGAGATCGAAGGCGTCCTGGGCGACAACCGCGGCGATCTGCGCCAGACCATGGAGCAGGTGCGCGACGCCACCGAGGGGATCAGCCTGTCGATCGACAATCTCAACGACATCTCGGGCCGGTTGGCACGCGGCGAGGGCACTGTCGGCAAGCTGCTGACCAGCGAGGAGACCCACGACCGGCTGATCTCGACCATGGGCACCATCGAGTCCGGCGTCCAGGAGCTGAGCGACACCCTGGGCCGGGTGCGCAAGCTGCGGCTGGATCTCGGGTTCGACAGCTACTGGCTGGAGGATCTCAGCGAAGCACGTACCACCTTCAGCCTCGATATCGATCCCCAATCGAACGATCGCTCGTACCATCTCGGGCTGGTCGACGACCCGCGCGGCAGGGTGCGGGTCAACACCGACGTCACCACCGTGACGCTACCCGACGGCACGACGGAGACCACCACCGTCCGGCGGGTGAATACCGAGGAGAAGAGCACGCTGGACGCCCAGTTCGGTTTTCCCTTCGGCGAGGCGGCGAGGTTCCGCGCCGGCCTGTTTCAGAGCACCGCCGGGCTGGGCGTCGACTGGGAACCGGCGGGGGACCGTTTCACGCTCTCTCTCGAGGCGTTCGATTTCGGCCGTGAGGAGGACCTGGACCCCCACCTGCGCATCATCGGGCGCTGGCGGCTGCACCCGAACTTCTTTCTCCAGGGCGGCTACGAA
>CALZJC010000508.1:0-2012 GCA_945787525.1 Thermoanaerobaculia bacterium
GTCGCGATCCCGCCCGCTGTCGGCCTGGACCACCAGCGAGTTGTCGCCGCGCCGCAGTTTCGACGTGATCTCGAAGTTGAACGGCGTGAATCCGCCCTCGTGCTCGCCCACCGGATCACCGTTGAGAAACACCCGGGCCGTGCGGTTGACGGCGCCAAAGTGCACGAAGGTCCGGCGGCCCGCCTCGGCCTCGTAGCGAAACGTCTTCCGGTACCAGAGCGGGCCCTCGTAGAGAAAGAGCTCGGGCCGCTGGCTGTTCCAGTCACCCGGCACCGTGAGGGTCGGCGAGGCGTCGAAGTCGTACTCCACCCGGTCGCCGGGGCCCTCGGGCCTGGCGTCCTTGAAGTAGCCGTCAGAGAGCCTCTCGGCGTGGTAGCTCAGGTAGCCCGCCCCATAGGGGTCGACGATCGTCCGCCACTCGCCGTTCAGGCTCATCGTCGCCCGCCCGCCGATATTGGCGATCAGCGGCGCGAGACCGGCCTCCGCGAGGCCCGCCCGCGGAGAGCTGTCGTCAGCTCCGGCCGCGCCCGCCGCGACGACCTGGAGTGCCACGAGCAGGCACTGCGCTGCGATTGGCCGACGTCTCGGCATTCTGGCTCTTCTCTCTTGCATCGGGGACTCGGTTCGTCCGCCAACATATCGAACTCCGGCTACAGGACCACCGTGAGCCTCAGATCTTCTCTGCGCCAGGCCCACCGGCCGGAGCAGGAGCTGCTATTCGAGCGCGGCGCGGATGCTCAAGAACTCGCCGACATTGTCCATGGTGACGAGTCCCGCCAAGCGGCCGTCAGCGAACACGGGCACAGTGTGGCAGGCGCAACGCTGGAGCCGCTGAAACACCGGCTCCATCATCTCGGACGCGTCGGCGCTCTCGAACCTCGCTTGCATGGCCTCCTGCACCGGCAGTCCCTTCCCGTGGCCGTCGAGGGCCCGGAGCAGGTCGCTCTGCGTCAGGATGCCCGTCACGCGACCTTCGCTCACTACCGGGAAGTCCTTCTGTGATGTCTCGAGGGTGAGATCGACCGCTCGGCCCAGAGTGTCCGTAGGCGTCAACGCGCGGTAGTCGGTGATCATCACCTGGCGGACCGGAATACCGCCCAGGGCGCTCTTCATCTGCACCATGCTTGCTTCCTGTCCGGCACCGATCCAGACGAACAGCGCGATGAAGATGAGAAACGGATTGACGAACAGGCCGATGAACCCGAAGACGAGTGCCAGCGCCTGGCCAACGGAAGCGGCTATCTGCGTTGCCCTCGAGTAATCGAGCTTCAAACCCAGCAGGGCACGCAAGATCCGTCCGCCGTCCATGGGGAACGCCGGAACCAGGTTGAAGACAGCGATGAAGATATTGACAATCAGGAGTCGCTCGGCGAACGAGCCTCCGCTCACCGACAGCTCCTCCACCGGCTGCCAGGCGCTGGTAATCTGAAGCCAGCCGGCGAGCAGGACCGCGATCGCGAAGTTGACTGCCGGGCCGGCGAGCGCGATCCACAGCTCCTGGCGTGGATCGTCCGGAATGCGCTCCAGCCGCGCCACACCGCCGATCGGCAACAAGATAATGTCGCGGGTCCTGACCCCGTAGCGCCGCGCGGTCAGCGCATGCCCGAACTCGTGGAGCAACACGCAGAAGAACAGCGTGAGGATGAACGCAAGGCCGCCGAACACGGCCTCGACGCTCTGCTCCGCCCGCCAGTGGCTGATTGCGACCCAAGCGAGGAGCAGCAGGAACGTCGCGTGGACCTTGACGTCGATGTCGGCGAACCGACCGATTCTGGTTGACCATCTCATCACGCCACCTCCGTAGGCACTATCTCCGTCAGCTCTGTTCGTGCGCCGGATCGCGCCGGATGCCACGGGTATCCAAGACGAAGAGCGCTAGCCTGACCTTCTCACCAATCGTCTACGAAACGCCGTAGGTGCCTGAATCCGCTGCGTTACGCTCTAGTCGGGCATCCAGTCGGCCGACGGGCTGTGACTCGTTGAATCCAAGGGCCTTCGCCGTTCGAAAACCA
>CALZJC010000508.1:2023-4308 GCA_945787525.1 Thermoanaerobaculia bacterium
CAACCCAGTCGAGCGGCAGAGCTGATTCGAGGGGAAACCCGCACCAGGCTCCGCCCGCCCATCAGTAGCTTCAATCCCGGGCGTTCGATACGCGCCTTCGCCACCAGCGCGATAGTTGCCCTGAGTTGGGACGACAGCCACATGGACAGCGCCAACAGGTCAGCCACGACGCGGGCCACTATGACGTGGGCGTTGCCGGGCGCCAACCCGACGACCACCGGCTTGCCGTGATGCCCTCGCCCTCTCGAACCCGGAATCCGAGCGCTGGCGCGGACGGAGACGGCTCTCCTTGAACATCGAGCAGGCTTCCGGGCGGCCGCTCGAGGTGGCGATCGTGGGCGCCGGTCTGTCCGGCCTAGCCTGCGCCCAAGCCCTCTCCGACCACGGCCACCGGGTGCGGGTCTTCGATAAGGGCCGCGGGGCCGGCGGCCGCATGTCGACGCGGCGGGCCGGCGCCTGGCAATTCGACCACGGCGCCCAGTACTTCACGGTCCGCGATCGACGGTTCGCGCGCTGGGTCGACGCCTGGCGGCAGGACGGGATCGTCGCCAAGTGGGCGGGACAGGTGGTCGTCCTGGCGGAAGACAAGCGAACCCAAAAGGCCGGCGACCCCGACCGATTCGTCGGCGTGCCCAGCATGAGCGCGATCTGCCGGTATCTCGCTTCCGGTCAGAGGGTGGCGTTCCAGACCCGGGTAGACGGCATCGAGCGGGCCGGGGATCGCTGGCGCCTGGTTTCGGGCGACGGTGTTGATCTCGGCTTGTACGACGCTGTCGTGGTGTCGGCGCCGGCGCCCCAGACCGCCGAGCTCCTCGCCGGCATCGCGCCCGAGCTGGCCGCTCGAGCGGCCCAGGTGGAGATGGCCCCTTGCTGGGCTGCCATGGTCGCTTTCGGAGGGCCGCTCCAGGTGGGCTTTGATGCGGCTTTCGTCCATGACTCGCCGCTCAGCTGGATCGCCCGCGACGGTTCCAAGCCGTCGCGGTCCGACGGCGACGCCTGGGTGCTGCACGCCTCGCACGACTGGTCCCGGCAGCACCTGGAACTGGAAGCGGGGAACGCCGCGGAGAGCCTGCTCGAGGCTTTCCGCGAAGCGACCGGCGCCCGAGATGTGGCTCCAGTTCATCTCGACGCCCACTGTTGGCGTTTCGCCCTGCCCGAGCCCCTGTCCGAGCCCTGCCTGTTCGATGCCGACTTGCGGCTGGCGGCTTGCGGCGACTGGTGCGGCGGGCCGAGAGTGGAGGGCGCCTTTCTGTCGGGGGTTGCAGCTTCCGTCCGGCTGCTGACGCGACCAAAGCCATGACCCGATGCCAGGCGCGCCTTCGCCTTTCTCCAACGCGGGCCCGGAGGCGGCCGCGCGTCCGCGGGCAATCCCGCCAACCGCGGATATTCACCACATCGACGTGAGAGTCATGTCCGAGAATGGTGGCACCTCTACTCTGGGCAGGGCAACTCCACCACGACCTTCCTAGGCTGGGCCTGGCTTCAGGTTCTTCGCTTCGAGAGTGCTGTGTCGCGCGATCTGGTCGTAGTGGGCATCGAGATGATAGAGGGTGGCGTTCGAGTCGATGGCTGAGGCTGCGATGACCAGGTCGGTTGCCGGCACCTTGAGTCCGTCTTGCCGCAATCTGAAACCGAGATCGGCGGCGAGGTCGAACTGGGCTCGGTCGAGCCCCAGCCAGTGGAACGCCCTGAAGTCGGCCGCCAGATTGTCGTAGTCCGCCTGCCTCGAGGCGAACGCCATCAATTCCACCTGGATGATGCCGTTGATCGCCACCGAGTCGGCGGCCACCGCCTCGGCGACCGTGGCGCGGGCGAGCGGGTCACCCGCGGGGCGGTAGTACTCGATCAGCGCCGAGCTGTCGGCGAGGATCATCGATCGGCCCGCAGCTTGCGCAGCGTCGCCTGATCCAGCGCCAGCTCGACCTTGCCCTGGTGAGCCAGCGCTCCTGCCAGCCGGTCGCGGCGGAGTACTTCCCTGAGCGCCAGCCTGATCGTCTCGGCCTTGGAACGGGTCCCAAGAGCTGCCTGCGCCCTGCTGACCAGCTCTTTCTCGATGGTGATGGTCATGCGACTCATGATTCACCTCCAGACGCACCATGACTATACACCACAGCCTGGTGTATAGGGGGCAGGACCTTCGACTGCGGCGCCGGGTCCGCCGTTCGGCTCAGTCGTCGGAGTCGGAGTCGTCGTCTCCATCCGCCGGGCGGGGCGGCAAGAAGACCTGGTGCAAGGTGGCTCGGCGACGCACCTGGCCACGGTTCGTCACCAGCCGGTGCGACTCG
>CALZJC010000509.1 GCA_945787525.1 Thermoanaerobaculia bacterium
CGATGGCAGGCGAGGGGCCCGAGCTGGCGGTGAGCGCCGGCGCCTATGACATCGCCAAGACAAGGTCAATCGAGGCCGGGATCGAGTACCGGTTCCGCTCGCGCGCCTGGCAGCTGGTGCCGGCAGTCGGTGGCGCCGCGACCGGGGATGGCGCCTTCTGGGCCTATGCGGGCCTGCGCCGCCCCTTTCGGCTCGGCCCCGGCTGGCGGCTGACGCCCGGCTTTGCCGTCGCGCTCTATGAGGAGGGCAGTACCGGCAAGGATCTGGGCGGACCGATCGAGTTCCGCTCCAGCCTGGAGCTGTCGCGCCGCTTTGCCCGCGGCTCGAGCCTCGGTCTAGCCTTCTACCACCTGTCGCATGCCAGCATCTACGACGACAACCCGGGCAGCAACTCGGTCATCGTGAGCTGGGCCCTGCCGGTCTCCCACCGGTAGCAGGCGAGTCCCGCCAGACCTTCCAGGGCGGGTCGCCCTGCTTCCACAGGGCGTTCAGGTGCAGGTAGTCGCGGTAGGTGTCCATCGAGTCCCAGTGGTCCTCGTGGAGGTAGACCGCCAGCTCGCCGTCGCGCGCCAGCCGCTGCAGCGGATCGTGCTCCAGAAACAGCTGCGGGTCGTCATTCAGGTAGTCGAAGATCTCGCGCTGGAAGACGAAGAAACCGCCGCTGACGGCGCCCTCGGCGACCGTCGGCTTCTCGTTGAACTCGACCACCCGGCCGTCCTCCACGGTCATCTCGCCATAGCGTGAGGTCGGGTGGATGCCGGTAACGGTGGCGACCTTGCCGGTCTCCCAGTGGTGTTCGAGCAGGGCGTCGATGTCGATTCGCGCCACCGCGTCGCCGTAGGTGAAGAGGAAGGTCTCGGTGTCGATGTAGTCGCGCACCCGCCACAGCCGCGCCCCGGTGGCGGTCTCGGCGCCGGTCTCGGCGCAGGTGACCTGCCAGCGCTCAGAGCCCTTGCGGTTGTGCCAGACGGGTTCGGGGTCGCCGGTCATGGAGATGGTGAAGTCGCGCATGCGCTCGTGGTGGCGCAGGAAGTACTCCTTGATGATCCAGCCCTTGTAGCCCAGACAGAGCACGAAGCGGCCGACGTCGTAGTGGCCGTAGATCTTCATGATGTGCCAGAGGATCGGCTTGCCGCCGATCTCGACCATCGGCTTGGGGCGGTACTCGGTCTCCTCGCGCAGACGGGTGCCCTGGCCGCCGCAGAGGATGACGACCGGCATGCGGTCCTTGGGCAGGCGCGCGTGGGGCATGGAATGGCTCGCTCGGGGCGGTGAAACCGCACCGGAAATCTAGCACAGGAGCGACCGGGCTTCGCCGCTCGTTTGGGAGCCTCTCGCGGCCGCTGGGTTATCGGTGGATCGGCTCGAGGGCGTGAGCGTGGCTACGACTCCCGTTGCCGGCCAGCCACTCGAGCTTCGAAGGCAAGGCATGTTTTTGGCATGTGGAAGGAGAGGACCATGGACGGAAGGCTAGACTGAGGCCGTGACGATCTGGCGCCGATCGGTTTGCCTCGCCTGCGTCGGGATGACGTTCGTCCTGGCCTGCGGGGGTGCGCCAGCGGAGCCGGGTGGCGAGGGCCGGGGGGCCGGGCCGGGCGCGGCGAGTGAGCCGGCGGCTCTGACGGAAGGACCCCAGACCACGCAGCCGGCAGTCGTGGAGCAGGCGGCGGGCGCCGAGGAGGGGTTGTCGCTCGGTGCCGGGTTCGTCGTCTGGGAGTCGAACCGGACCGGCGCGTGGCGGATCTGGATCCGGGATCTGGGCAGTGGGGAGCCGCGGCAACTGAGCCCGGACGAGTCCGGGCGGGACCACTGCTGCGCCCATGTCTCGCCGGATGGCGGTCGGGTCGCCTACCTGTCGTTTGCAGGGGGGGCCACGGAGTACCCCCCCGACGGCACGGCCGGGGCTCTTCATCTGATCACGCCGGATGGCGCCGTCGACCGCGTGGCGGCGCCCTTGGCGCGCAGCTACTTCGAGCACCGGGCGGTGGTCTGGCGATCGGCCCACGAGCTGATCCACATTGACAACGAGCGCGCCACCGTGCTTCTCGATCTCGCGAGTGGGCGCAGTCGCCAGCTGGCCGCTCCGCCGGCCGAGCAGGGATGGCTGATCGATGCGACGCTGTCCTGGGCGACCACCGGGTGGCCGGGATTCGCGCCCTACGACGCCGAGCGGCGGCTGGTGGTGCCGCGTCGTCGGCTGGGCGGCTGCCAGCCGTACTTCTCGCGCGATGGGAGGTGGGGATTCTGGACCGCCGGCGCCGGCGGGCCGCTCAACCGGATCGAG
>CALZJC010000510.1 GCA_945787525.1 Thermoanaerobaculia bacterium
AGCGAAACGGAGATACGAGATGAAGGTAATCGTAAGTGGAGGCTCCGGACTGAACGGCAGCGCCTTGGTGGCCGGGCTGGCCGCCGACGGCCACAAGGCCACCGTGCTGAGTCGCGCACCCGAAAGGCTGCGCGATCTGCCGACGGGGGGGAGTGCCGCCGCCTGGGATGCCAAGAGCGCCGCTCAACTGGCGCCGCTCATCGCCGGCGTCGACGCGGTGGTGCACCTGGCCGGAGAGGGCATAGCAGACGGTCGCTGGAGTGAGGAGCGCAAGCGTCGAATACGCGACAGCCGGGTCGATTCGAGTGGCGCGGTGGCGACGGCTTTCGCCGCCGCCGAGCCTCGCCCTGACGTCCTGCTGCAGGCCTCGGCGGTGGGGTTCTATGGCCCCCGAGGCAGTGAGGAGCTGACCGAGGAGTCCGCTTCGGGAGACGACTTTCTGGCCGGGATCTGCCGCGAGTGGGAGGAGGCCAGCGCCGCGGTCGAGGATCTCGGAGTGCGCCGTGCCGTGCTGCGTACCGGGGTCGTGCTGGCCCGCGATGGCGGCGCGCTGCCCAAGATGCTGCTGCCGTTTCGGCTCTTCGCCGGCGGGCCGGTGGGCGACGGCCGGCAGTACATGCCCTGGATCCACCTCGCCGACGAGGTCGGCGCGATCCGCTTCCTGCTCGACAGCCCGACCGCCAGCGGGCCGTACAACCTGACCGCTCCCGAGCCCCAGACCAACCGACAGTTCAGCCGCATCCTGGGGCGGGTGTTGCGCCGCCCGAGCTTCATGCCGGCGCCCGCCTTCGCCTTGAAGCTCGCCCTGGGCGAGATGTCGAAGATCCTGCTCGAGGGCCAGCGCGCTCTGCCGCGCCGCCTCGAGGAGGGCGGCTACAGTTTCCGATTCCCGGGCCTCGAGGCGGCGCTGCGCGATCTGGTCGGCTAGCCTGGTCTTCTCGCCGGCTCGCTCGGCGAGCGGTGAGAAGGGCAGGCTGGCCCCGGCTCAATTCCAGGTGCGCTGGAAGGCGATGATGGCCAGCAGGTCGTCGTCGGTCAAGGACGGGTTGCCGCCCCGGGGCGGCATGTCGACGCCCTGAGTGTTGTCGGGATGGTAGGCCGGTCGGCCCTGCTTGATGAACTGCAGCATCTCCTGATCGCTCAGGCCCTTCGTGAAGGCGTTGTCGTGCAGGTCCTTGCCCAGCTTGGGCATGCCGTGCCCGTCGGCGCCGTGGCAGGTGGCGCAGGTCTGCTGGTAGAGCTTCTCGCCCTTGGCCATCTGGTCGTTGGCGGCTGCGCCGCCGCCGTCACCTCCGCAACCGACCGCCACCAGGGCGGCGAGCGCCAATGCGCCCACGGCCCAGACCAGGGTCCGCCCGGTCATTCTGTTGTCGCTTGTCATGATCTAGATCCTCCTCAGGGGGTTTCCTGTGGTCCGAAACCAGTTCTTATCAACTGTGCGGGGACAGTCAAGTGTCCGCGACTGATCTATGCTTGGAGCCGGATGGTCGAAGCGATTCGTCAGGGCGACATTCCGGGCGTGCAGCTGCGCTGCCGTCAGCGGTTGGGCGTGCCGGTGGCCGCCGCCTGGTGCTGGCTGACCGAGCCGCCAAGGTTGGCTTTGTGGGTCGGTCGAGCGCGGTTCGAGGGCGGCCCGGAAGGCGTCCTGGAGCTCGAAACCGAGGGCCGCGAGGGCCCGGTTCGGGAGCGGGGACGGACCCTCGAGATTGCGCCGGGGCGGTGCTGGGCTCTCGCCTTCGAGCGTCTCGACGACGGTTGGGAGAACGCTACCCGGCTCACCTTCGAGCTCACCGCGCGCGGTGACGGCTGTGAGCTGTCGGTGCTGCAGCAGGGCTTCGAGCACCTGCCGCTGTCACGCTGTCTGACGATATGGGAGAGCTATCGGCGGCGGTGGCGTGAAGCGCTGGCGCGGTTGGCGAGAGAGTCGCGAGCCGCGAATTGAGAGATGCGAATCGCGAATTGCGAGTTCGGAATTCGGGAGCTCGGGGGGCGATTCGCATTCCTGAGTGCTCGACCCAATCCGCAATTCACGATTCGCGATTCGCATTCCACAGCGACTCGACCGCCGCGCGGGCCTCGACGGCCGTCTCGGGCGGCGTGTAGACGCGGTAGCGCTCGATGCGCGCCAGATGGCCGATGAAGTGGCTGGCCCGCTCCATCGGTTCGAGATCGCCGTTGAAGCGCCGCACCAGGACGCCGCTCTCGCCCAGTCGGTGAGGGTCCTTGGCGGAGTTCGAGACCAGCAGCAGCTCGGCGCCGAAGC
>CALZJC010000511.1 GCA_945787525.1 Thermoanaerobaculia bacterium
TGCCGGCGGTTCGGCGGCCGCCCAGCGGCCGATCGTCCACCGGCGGCAAGGCGTCCGGGGAGTCCAACCTGACCGTCTCGGCGCCGTCCGGGTCCTGCCGCTCGGCCAGTGGCAGGCCGGGCTGCTCGATCTTCTTGCCGGGCGCCGTCGGCGCCGCCGGCGCTCTTTCGAGAGGCAGGTCGAAGAGCAGATCCTCATCCGCCGGCTGCCGGCGCGACATCAGCGGAAGGGGTGGTACTTGACGTAGATCCGGTAGAGCAGATCGGTCGAGCGTGCCTGGTAGGTGGCGGCAAAATCCGCCAGCCGCAGGAGCTCCGGGTCATTGGGGCTCAACTCCAGGGCCTCCTTGAACTGCTCTGCCGCCACCTTGACGTCCTTGCGCTGCAGGGCGCGCAGACCGATGTTGTAGTAGGAGTCGACCAGCAGCCGCGTCACGTCGCGGTTGCCCGGATCGGATTCGTGCAGCAGCCAGAGATCGCGTAGCGCCAGATCCCACTCACCCTCGCGGAAGATGGTGATGAAGTTCTGCAGCTCCTGCAGCTGCTCGTCGGCGCGGGCCAGAAGCTGGACCTCGGGTCCCTTGAGAGGCGCCACGGTGGCCGCTTCGGAGAGCAGCTCGGAGGTGCGCATGAACTCGCGCCGCTCGGCCGCTGCGCCGGCCTCGGCGACCAGCGCCTCGCGGCGAGCCAGCTCTTGCGGTGACGGCCCTTCGGGGGCCAGGCCCGCCGGTGCCTGCTCGAGCTCCCACTGGGCAATCAGCGCCTGAGCCTCGTCATACTGTGGGCTGACGGGCGGCAGTCGGCGGAGCTGGGCGATGGCGATCGGCGTCTTGCCCTGCTCGTGCAGCCCCTTGGCGCGCGCCACCGGGTCCGGGGCGGTCTGCTCTGGAGCCTCCTGAGCCGAGTTGGGGAACAGTTTGCTCCAGTTGTTGAACAGATACCAGGCGCCGCCCAGAACGGCGACCAGGCCGACCGCGGCGACGGCCATGAAGGCCTTGCTCTTGAACAGGCTCTTCTTGACCGAGACCATGCTCTCGCCGACCGCCTTGGTGCCGCGGTCAGGCTTGACCTCGGGCTCTCCGTCGCCCTCGTCCGGGATCTCCAGGCCGGGCTCCGCCAGATCGGCGGCCGGGTCGGCCTCGGCGGGTCTGGAGAGCTCGGTCGGTACCGGCACCTCGCCGGCTTCGAGCTTCTCCAGGTAGTCCCGCGCCGCCAGGTGGGAGGACTGCATTCCGAGCACGGCGCGAAAGGAGTCAGCCGCGGCGTCGGTATCGCCGCTCTCGAGCTGGGTGAGGGCCTCGTGGAACTTCTCCTCGACCTTGCGATCGGCCTCGGCCTTGAGCTTGCGCGCCTCCTCGATGCGCTGGTTCGCTTCGGCGTGGTCTATGTCGATCAGGAAGATGCGGGACCAGGCGTCGATAGCGCCCTGATACTCGCCGCCGTTGAACGCCTCCTGGCCCTCGGCCAGCAGATCATCGATGCGCTGTTGGGACTCGGAGTCGAGCCGCGCGGAGGGCTCGGTGCCCAGCGGGATCTCGACGCTCTCGGGAGGTGGCGCGGCTGGCTGCTCCTCTGGGGCCTCCGCCGGGGCGGCTTCCTGGACCTCTTCGCTGGCGGCTTCGGCTGGGGCAACGGGCTCCCCGACGGCCTCTTCCGCGGCGGGCGCTGGCTCCTCCGGGGCCTCCTCGGCGGCCGGCGGCGTGTCGGCCTCGGCGCCGCCGCTCAGGTCCAGGTCGTCCAGCTCATCGAGCCCGGACGCTTCAGGCGCCTCCGGCTCGCTGGGCTCTGCCGTAGCCTCGGGCTCCGCCGCAGCTTCCGGCGCGGGGGGCTCGACAGGTATCGGCTCGGGTTCTGGAACCGGTGCGGCTTCGACGGCCTCGCCAGGGCCGACATCGAGATCGTCCAACTCATCGACCGGCGGCGGCTCCTCGACGGGTGGCGGTGGCTCTGGGAGCTCCGGCTCGAGAACCGGGGCTGGCTCCGGGAGCTCCGGCTCCACCGGCGGCGGTGCCACGGGCGGCGCGTCGACCGCGGGGGGCTCGGCGCTGATCGGCTCGGGCTCCAGGACCGGTGGGGCTTCGACGGCCTCGCCGGGGCCGATATCGAGATCGTCCAACGGGTCGATGGACAGCGGTTCCTCGGCGGCTGGCGGTGGGGCCGCGGCCGCCGGCCCGGGTGGCTTGGGCTCGGGCGGCATGGGGGCTGCCGGCTCGGGTGGCGCGGGGGCCGGC
>CALZJC010000512.1 GCA_945787525.1 Thermoanaerobaculia bacterium
AGGTGACCTTCGAGGTCGGCACCGACCCGGACATCGCCCAGATCAACGTGCAGAACCGGGTGGCGTTGGCCGAGCCGCGCCTGCCCGAGGAGGTCAAGCGCCAGGGCCTCAGCGTGAAGAAGCAGGCGACCAGCATTCTGATATTCGCCCAGCTGCTGTCGCCGAAGGGGACCTACGACGCGCTGTTCCTCAGCAACTATGCCTGGATCAATTTGCGCGACGCGCTGCTGCGCCTGCCGGGCATCGCCGAAGTCCAGATGTATGGCGGCGGCGCCTACAGCATGCGGATCTGGCTCGATCCCGATCGCATGGCCAGCCTCGGGATCACCACGCCGGACGTCGCCGCGGCGGTCCGGGAACAGAACGTCCAGGTGCCCGCAGGCCGGATCGGCCAGATGCCGACCAGCGCCGATCAGCAGTTTGCTTATTCGGTCGAGGCCAAGGGCCGGCTGGCGGAGGTCGCCGAGTTCGAGGAGATCATCGTCCGCGCCGACGACGACGGCTCGGCGGTCCGGGTCCGTGACTTCGCGCGGGTAGAGCTGGGCGCAGAGAGCTACGATACCTTTTCGCAACTGGACGGCGTGCCGGCGACCACACTCGCGATCTATCAGCAGCCCGGCGCCAACGCGCTGGAAACGGCGCGCCAGGTACGCGAGGTGTTCGAGGCGGCGTCCGCACGCTTTCCCAGAGACCTGACCTACCGGCTCTCCTTCGATGCGACGCGCTTCGTCGAGGCCTCCATCATCGAGGTCCTATTGACGCTGGTTATGGCTGCCGTCCTGGTGATCCTGGTGGTTTATCTGTTCCTGCAGGACTGGCGCCCGACCCTGGTGCCCATGGCCACGATCCCGGTTTCGCTGATCGGCGCGATCGCGGTACTGAATGTGCTCGGCTTCTCGATCAATACCATCACGCTGTTCGGGCTGATCCTGGCCATCGGGATCGTCGTGGACGACGCCATCGTGGTGATCGAGAACGTGCAGCGGCTGCTGGCCGAGGGACGCGCGCCGCGCGACGCGACGATCACGACCATGCAGCAGGTGACCGGACCGATCGTCGCGACGACCCTCGTGCTGCTCGCGGTCTTCGTGCCGGTCGCCTTCATGCCCGGGATCACCGGCAAGCTTTACCAGCAATTCGCGGTCACCCTTTCGGCTGCGGTGGTTCTCTCCTCGATCAATGCCCTGACCCTGAGCCCGGCGCTCTGCGCCCTGCTGCTTGGCCGCGGTGCGCCGAAACCCTGGTTCCTCCTGCGCGGCTTCAACCGCGTCTTCGCGGCGATGTCCAGCGCTTACGGACGGACCGTCGCCGTGCTCGCACGGCGCGTGGCCCTGGTTCTTTTGGCTTTCGCCGGTCTGATGGGTGCGACCTACCTCGGCTTCGTAACCCTGCCGACGTCGTTCCTGCCCCAGGAAGACAAAGGCTACTTCTTCGTCGACGTTCAGCTGCCGGTTGGCGCGGCGCTGCCCCGAACCGAGCGGGTGATGGATCGGGTGCGTGAGATCATGTCGGCCACAGACGGTGTGGGCGGCATTGTCCAGACCGGCGGCTATTCCTTGATCGCCGGCAACGGAAGCAGCAACGGCTTCACGGTCGGTGTCCTGGCACCCTGGTCGGAGCGCGCGGCGCGGGGACTCACGGCCGCGGCCATCGTGGCCAAGCTGCAGCCGCAGTTCGCCGCGATCCGGGACGCCAACGTCTTTGCCTTCAACCCGGCGCCGGTCCGCGGCCTCGGGACCACCGGCGGCTTCCAGTTCGAGCTCCAGGATCGAGCCGGCGGCTTGCCGCAGGACCTGGCGGCGGCCATGCGGGGCCTGATCTTCGCCGCCAACCAGGCGCCCGAGCTGCAGAGGGTGTTCAGTACTTTCCAGGCCGAGGTGCCGCGCATCTTCGTCGATGTCGACCGCCGCAAGGCCAAGACCCTCGGCGTTCCGCTCGCCGCCGTCTTTGCCACCCTGCAGACCCAGCTCGGCTCGATCTATGTCAACGATTTCAACAAGTTCGGCAAGGTATACCAGGTCCGGCTGCAAGCCGACCAGAGCTACCGCGACAACCCCAACGACATCGGCCGCTTTTTCGTGCGCAACGACCGGGACGAGATGATTCCGTTGGAGACCCTGATCAATACGGCGCCGAAGATCGGTCCCGCGAGCATCAGCCGCTTCAACCTCTTCCGCTCGGCCCGGATCAACGGCGCGGCCGCCCCCGGCTACAGCTCGACGGCCGCGCCCGGCTACAGCTCGGGCGAGGCCATCGCCGCCATGGAGCGGGTCGCTGCCGAGACCCTGCCGGCCGGCTTCGGCTTCGAGTGGACCGGGACTTCGCTGCAGGAGATCAAGGCGGGCAACTTGGCGCCGATCATCTTCGCGCTGGCGATTCTATTCGTCTATCTCTTCCTCGTGGCGCAGTACGAAAGCTGGTCGATCCCCTTTGCAATAATCCTCTCGGTTCCCGTGGCGGCGGCCGGGGCCGTTGCCGCCCAGTTCATCGCGGGTCAGGAGAACAATATCTACGGCCAGATCGGTCTTGCCCTGCTGATCGGCCTGGCCAGCAAGAGCGCGATTCTGATCGTCGAGTTCGCCATGCACGAGCGCGCCGCCGGCCGGTCGATCCGCGAGGCGGCGCTGACCGCGGCCAAGCTTCGCTTTCGCGCGGTGATGATGACCAATTTCTCCTTCATCCTCGGCGTCATCCCCCTGGTGGTGGCCACGGGGGCCGGGGCGGCAGGCCGCCAGTCCTTGGGCACGCCGGTCTTCGGCGGAATGATCGCTTCGGCGCTGCTCGGCACGTTGATCGTGCCGACGTTCTACGTCGCCATCCAGAGTCTGACCGAACGTTTGTTCGGTGGCGGCGAGCGGTCGTGAGCTTGGGCCGTCGCGCGTCGTCTTCGCCGGCGGCTACCCTTCCGCCGCGCGGTTGCGCCGGCGCCGGCGGCGCGGGCCCGGGGCGAAGACGCGCAACGGATTGGGCAATCCCTCGAGTTTCTTGCCCAGATTGCCGATCGCCTTGGGCATCGCCATGACGTCGCGGATGCGCCGGTCGAGGAAGTCCCAAGTGTTGGCAAAGCCTTCCGTCTCGTCGTTGAGCCAGTACAGCAGCGTAGCGCTGTACACGCCCGCGAGCAGGCCGCGCTTGGTGTAAAAATTGTAGTCGGTCGCCGTATCGCCCGCCGCGTACCAGATGGCGTCGACGGTGCCATACAGGCACTG
>CALZJC010000513.1 GCA_945787525.1 Thermoanaerobaculia bacterium
CGGTGGACCCAGAGCCACAGGAGCGCTACCAGGGCGACCCTGGCGAGGTTGGCGCCCGCCGCGATGACGGTGAACAGGTCGCGGGCGACGCGGGGGGGATCGGCGAGGAGCTGCCGCAGGCGAAGGCTCCGGAGCCGGACCACGAGGCGAAGGGCCTCGAAGTCGACCGCCATCTCGTCCCAGCGCTCTCGAGTCAGCGAGGCCAACTGTGCGCGACGCGCCCTGGGCAGGACCTCGAGCGCCGCCAGCCGCAGCCTCCAGAGGCGCGCCGCGTAGGCGCCGTGCCGGGTCATCGACTCCTGCCGCAGCTTCTTCTCGAGCTTCGCCAACTCCACCCACTCGACTCCCAGGCGCTCCTCGAGCTCCGTGAGCCGCCGGGCTTCGGCCGCCGCTCGATCGGCCCCGGAAGCCGGACCCTCCGAGGTCGAGAACAGCGGCCCGCGGCGAGCACCTGCCCCGGGCACCTCGGAAGGCGCGGTCGCTCTCCGCATCGCCGCTTCGAGATCGTCGAAGGCCGGGCTCAACAGCTCCTTCGCGCGGTCGAAGAGCGCGCCGGCGGCCTCGCTCCCCTTTCTGGCGGCGCGGAGCTCCGCTTCGAGGCGAACGACCTCCGAGACCTGCTCGGCGTGAGATTCCGCCTCGGCCGCGGCCTCCGTCTCCAACTGCCGGGCCAGGCTCTCCAGCTTCGCCAGGGCCGCCTCGGTCTCGGCGATCTGGGGCTGGACTGCCGCCGCCTGCAGTCCGAATGTCGGCGCGGCGGAGAGCAGGCAGAGACCCAGTGCCAGGCGCAGCGGCCACCGCTGCGATCTCGGAGTCAGCTTCTTTCCCCTCTCCGCCTCATGTTGGCGGACCTCCTTGCGACTGGTCGCGGTCATGGGCAGCCTTCCGGGTCGAAGTCAATCCAACAGCAGCAGGAGCCGCGCGTTGAGGCCCGAGCTGTCGCCCTCGATGCCGAAGCGGTCGAGCGTGATATGACGGTAGTTCAGGCTGAACTGCGACGTCCGCGTGGGCCACCAGTTGAGGCCCAGCGAGAGCACGTCCATCTCCCCGCCGTCCACGGTCCCGTCGGTGAGGTCCAGGCGGGTGACTCGGAAGGCGGTCTCGAGCGCCCCCCATCCGCCCCGGTTGACCGGCCGCGCCACGGGAAGCCCATCGAAAGTGCCGCTGCGCTTGCGATAAGCACGCATCTCACCCGTGACGGCCCAGGAGCCGGTCAGGTGATAGCCGCTGAAGTAGGGGTCCCCCGAGTCTGCCGAGTCGACGTCGACGCCGATGTACTCGAAGCCGACCAGGGTCGGCCCTTTGCGCCAGTAGGCCTCCAGGTTGTACATCATCGCGTCGTCCGCCGAGACCTCGCCCGTGTCGGCGTACCTCGGTGCGTTGTTGAATTCCGGTCTGACGCCGAAGCGAAGCGGCTGCTTCGCGTCGGAGTACTGCAGTCCGAGCCCGAGGTGCAGCAGGTTGCTCTCGTCTTGCGACACCGCCGGCACCCAGGTCACGCGGCCCGTGTAGGCGCTCGTGGTGTCGCTGAAGGACTCGTCCGAGTCGATCCAGTCGTTGAACGCCGCGACCGCCCAGGTGGACCTGTCCCCGCCGGTGCCGCTGAGAATGACACCGTGGTTGCGCGCCGGCAGAAAGGCGTCGTTGACGGCGCTGCGCTCCTGCATGGGCAGGTTCGTAAGACTCGACACCCTCTCCATCGTGATGGACTCTCTCTGCTTGCCCACACTGAGCGTCAGGTCGGCGGGCAGAGGAATGTCGAGCCGGTAGTCGAACAGTGTGAAATCGTCCGTCTCCCTGACGTCGAATGCCTTGTCGAACGCGTTGGTGGCGACAAACACGATGTAGCGCCACGGTCGCTTGAAGTTGAGGGTGCCGACCACGCCGCCCCGAAAGCCCCGGATCTTGCCACTTTCGAAGTCCTCGAGCTCGCCGACCTGCCCCTCGCTCTCGGCGTCCTGGCTGGTCCAGAACTGGCGATCCAGGATGACCGCTCCGGTGATGAGACCCGAGACGGCCTTGGTGCTGAACGTGTTCCACTTCCTGCTGTCGTAGTACTGGATCGGGACGGCCATCGGCGGCGGCGCGTAGGCCCGCCAGACGCGGGCCCTGGGCGTGGCTCCGGGAGGCGCGGGCGGCACCTCCGGAAGCTCGTTCACGACGATCGCCCCGGCCTGCATCGCAAAGCGAACGTGCGCCTTGGTGTCCAGCAGCACA
>CALZJC010000514.1 GCA_945787525.1 Thermoanaerobaculia bacterium
TCGTAGAACTCGCGAAACTCCGGACGCCACTCCTCCGGACGCTCGTCGAGCGGAAACGGGTGGATGAGATCGAGGCGGAAGTTGCCCATGAAGAGCTCCTTCAAGAAACTGGGCCGCAGCCACTGGGTCTCTCGGGAGGCCTCGGCCACCGCCATCGACTCCTGCTCGCTCACGTGACGCTTCTCGCTCTGGCTCATGCGTTCAGTCTCCTTGGCCGGGTCGTCTCGATGGGCGACGACCACCCACTCATACGTGTGCCGGTTGGGGCGCGGCCTGATTATTGCCGCACTGCGACAAGAAATCAAGACGCGGCGCGGCAGATACCGGCCGCCTCATCCGCCCGGCCATCTGCCGCGCGCCAGCCCGCCGAACGCACCGCAGCAGCGAATCCAGAGAGGATTGCGGCGCCGGACAGACAGGATCGGGGCCGCCGCCGTGCCGTAGCGGACCAGCATCGGCTTGCCGCGCCGCGGCTACGGGTAGATCTTGTAGAGCATCCGCGGGTAGGGGATCGTCTCCCGCAGGTGCTTGGCGCCGGTCACCCAGGCGACGAACCGCTCGATGCCCATGCCGAAGCCGCTGTGCGGAAACGTGCCGTAGCGGCGCACGTCCAGATACCACTGGAACGCCTCGCGCGGCAGATCGTGCTCGCGGATCCTGCGCTCCAGCAGATCGTGGTCGTGGATGCGCTGGCTGCCGCCGATGATCTCGCCGTAGCCTTCGGGTGCGATGACGTCGAGGGCCAGCGCCAGCTCCGGGTGCTCCGGGTCCGGCTCCATGTAGAACGCCTTGATCGCCGCCGGGAAGTGGGTGACCATCAGCGGCCGGTCGAAGCCGCGCGCCAGCTCGGTCTCGTGCTCGGCGCCGAAATCGTCGCCCCACTCGATGGCGTTGCCCCTCTCCTGGAGCAGCTCGATCGCCTGGCGGTAGGTGATACGCGGGAAGGGCGCCGTCACCGTCTCGAGCTTCGCCGGGTCCCGCTGCAGCACTTTCAGCTGCTCGCCACAGCGCTCGAGGACCCGCGACACCAGGTAGACCAGGAACTCCTCGGCCAGCGGCCCGAGCTCCTCGAACTCCATGAAGGCGACCTCGGGCTCGACCATCCAGAACTCCATCAGATGGCGCCGCGTCTTGGACTTCTCCGCTCGAAACGTCGGGCCGAAACAGTAGACCTTGCCGAAGGCCGCCGCCGCCGGCTCCAGATAGAGCTGCCCCGACTGCGACAGAAACGCCGCGTCCCCGAAGTAGTCGGTGGCGAACAGCGTCGAGGTGCCCTCGCAGGCCGCCGGAGTGAGGATCGGCGAATCGATCAGCACGAAGTCGCGCTCGTAGAAGAAGTCGCGGATGCCCTGGCAGACCTCGTTGCGCACCGCCAGGATCGCCCGCTGGCGGCTGGAGCGCAGCCACAGGTGGCGGTGCTCCATCAGGAAGGCGGTGCCGTGCTCCTTGGGAGTGATCGGGTAGTCGCTGGTCAGGTGCTCGATCGTCAACTCCGCCAGGTGCAGCTCCACACCGCCGGGGGCACGGCTGTCGGCACTCACCGTGCCGGCGGCGCGCACCAGCGACTCCTGGGTCACCTGCTGGATCGCTTCCCAGGCCTCCTCGGCGACATCGCCCCGGCTGGCCACGGCCTGCACCACACCGCTGCCGTCACGCAGCTGGAGAAAGGCGATCTTGCCGCTCGACCGCTTCTTGATGAGCCAGGCGCGCAGCTCGACTCGCTCCCCCACCCGGCTCGGAAGATCTCGAATCCAGCTCATGGCGGGTAACTGTATGGAGGCCGACCGGAGGGGTCAAGCGCCCAGGCTAGCCGAGCAGCGACAGTGCCGCCGTCGCCGCCTCCTGCTCGGCCTGCTTCTTGGTTCGGCCCGTGCCGGCGCCCAGCGCCTCGCCGTCGAGGCGGCACTCGACGGTGAAGAGCTTCTCGTGGTCCGGTCCGCTGGCGCCGACCTCGTGGTAGGTCGGCCGGCCGAGGCCGCGGGCCTGGACGAGCTCCTGCAGCAGGGTCTTGGCGTCGCGCGCTGCCATGCCGCCTGCCGGGGCCGGCGCCCGAGCGAGCAGCCCGGTCGCCACCCGGCGCGCCTCGTCGTAGCCGCCATCCCGGAAGACGGCGCCCAGGATCGCCTCGAGAGCGTCGGCGAGCAGCGAGCCCTTGGCGCGTCCCCCGGAGCGCTCCTCGCCGACGCCGAGACGCAGAATCGAACCCAGCTCCAG
>CALZJC010000515.1 GCA_945787525.1 Thermoanaerobaculia bacterium
TAGAAGACGATTCCCAGCAGAGCCAGGCGCAGCCAGTCCGGGCGCCTCAGGCGATGCAGCTGCGCCCTCAGCTCGGAGCTCGCCAGCAGGGCCGGTGCCAGGACCGCAAACGCCAGCCCGTAGCGCAACCCGGCAAAGCCGAGCGCCGGGATCTCCCGCAGTCCGAACTTGATGAGCACCCACGACGTAGACCAGAGAAAGGTCACGAAGAGGGCCTGGACAACCGGCCTCAGGTGGGCCTGGCGAGACCGCCGGCCTCCTACTGCTGCCGCCGGTCTGCGCCTTTTCTCCGCTCCCCGCTCTTGCGGCGATTGAGCAGGAGCTTCAGGATTGGCAGATTCCAGATACCGCGCCTCTCCTTGCGCCGGTCTTCGCCCTGACGCCGGTCCTTGCCGCTGCGCTGCTTTCGGCCATCAGCGCCTGCCATGGGCTCCCGGGGTTCCTCGGACATGCTCTTCTCCTTCCGACTCTGCCCGCTCTTGCGTCGGGCGGACTGGAGACTCCGTTGGGAAGCAAGTTAAGAGTATAGCAGCCGGCCTCAAGCCCGCGCCCGACCGGCGCGCCCGAGCCGGCCACGCAGCTCAGCCGGACGGTCGGTGAAGAAGCCGGAGACTCCGCATCCGATCAGCTGCCGCGCCTCCGCCGCCTCGTTGACCGTATAGGCGAGAATCGGCCTGTCCCTGGCCCCCGGCTCGTCAAGCGTGCCCTGCTGCCCCAGGCTCGCGGCGAGGCGTCGGTGGAGGTGGATCGAGAAGGCGTCGAGACGACGCGCCGCCTCGAGCAGGTCGTCCCACCTGGCGAGCAGCCCGCCGATGGGAGCGAGAAGCACCGCGGGCAGGCTCCTGCGCACCGCCGCGAGGACCGGCCTGTGGAAGCTCGAAACCAGAATCCGGTCGCGGCCCGCGATCGCCTTGGCCAACGCCTCGACCAGCGGGGCGGGGTCGGCTTGCGGGTCGTAGTGCTTGATCTCCAGGTTGAGCGGCAGATCGACCGGCGCGATCGCCAGCACCTCGCTCAGGGTCGAGACCTCGTAGGCCCGGCCCAACCCCCGCCGCCGCCGCCAGACCGGGCGACAGCGTTTGATCTCTTCCAGGGTCAGCTCACCGATCGGCCGGCGCTGCTCCTCGGAGACCCGGATCGCCAGATCGTGAAAGACGACCAGCTCGTTGTCGCCGGTGCGCTGCAGATCCAGCTCCACCATGTCGGCCTTCTGCGCCACCGCCTCGCGCACGCTGTCGACGGTGTTCTCGGGCCCCACCCCGCGAACGCCGCGGTGCCCGACGATCCACGGCGGCGGCGGCAGACCCAGGGCTCGCATGCCGGCACCCTAGCAGCCCCGGGGCGGGCGTCTGTCCGGCCGCCCCGGGATGGCAACTGCTAGGCTGATACGCCGATGGGCGCAGAGCCGACGGACCTGCAGATCCTGGTCACGGGCGCGGCCGGCAAGACCGGTCAGGCCGTGATCCGTGGGCTGGTTGCCAGGGCAGCCCCGGTACGCGCCTTCGTGCGCCGCGCGCAGCAGCGCGAAGCCGTGGAGCGGCTCGGCGCCCGCCAGGTCGCGGAGGGCGACCTCAGAAGTCGCGAGGCGGTCGCCGCGGCGGTCGGCGGCGTCGGGTCGATCTACCACATCTGCCCCAATATGCACCCCAACGAGCTCGGCATCGCCCGCCGGGTGGTGGCCGCCGCGCTCACCGCCGGCGTCCAGCGAATCGTCTACCACTCGGTCCTCCACCCACAGGTAGAAGCGATGCCGCATCACTGGGCCAAGATGCGGGTCGAGGAGCTGCTCTTCGAGTCGCGGCTCGACTATACGATCCTGCAACCGGCCCCCTACATGCAGAACGTGCTCGGCCGGTGGCGGACCATCACCGATCAGGCCGTCTACCCGGTGCCCTACCGGCTCGCCAGCCGCCTCACCATGGTCGACCTGGAGGACGCCGCCGAAGCGGCGGCCCGGGTGCTGACCGAGCCCGGCCACGTCGGCGCCACCTACGAGCTGTGCGGCCCGGACCTGCTGGACCAGCGGGAGATCGCCGCGGCCCTGGGTCGCGGATTGGGCAAGACCGTGCGCGCCCTGGCGGTGCCGCCACGCGAATGGACAGAAGAAGCGAGAGCGGCAGGCCTCGGCGACTACGAGATCGAGACGCTGCTCGCCATGTTCGAGTACTACGGGCGCTTCGGCATGGCCGGCACACCGCGCGTCCTCGCAG
>CALZJC010000516.1 GCA_945787525.1 Thermoanaerobaculia bacterium
CGATGATGGCGGTCCTGGCGATGGCTCACCGCGGCCGGCTCAACGTCATGGGACATGTCGTCGGCCGCGACCCGGTGGAGCTGTTCGCCGGCTTCGAGGACGTCGACCCGCGCAGCATCATGGGGGCCGGCGACGTCAAGTACCACCTCGGCGCCACCGGCGTTCTTGCCGCCCGTGGCGGCCACGAGGTCAAGATCCACCTGGTCTCGAACCCCAGCCACCTGGAGGCCGTGGGGCCGGTGGCGATCGGCCGGGTGCGCGCCAAGCAGGCGCGGATCGGCGACGACGAGGGGCGCGGCGTTTTCCCCATCCTGATGCACGGCGACGCCGCCCTGGCGGGCCAGGGGATCGCCGCCGAGACCCTCAACCTGGCCGACATCGACGGCTTCTCGGTCGGCGGCACCGTGCACGTGGTGGTCAACAACCTGATCGGCTTCACCACCGAGCCCCACGCCCTGCACAGCGGCCGGTTCGCCTCCGATATCTGCAAACGGCTGCCGATCCCCATCCTGCACGTCAACGGTGAGGACCCCGACGCCGTGCTGCGCGCCGCCCGGCTGGCAATCGACTACCGCTTCGAGTTCTCGAGCGACGTGGTGGTCGACCTGATCGGCTACCGCCGCCACGGCCACAGCGAGGTCGACGACCCGACGATCACCCAGCCCCGGCTCTATCGCAAGATCCAGCAGCGGCCGCCCCTGTGGCGCAGCTACGCCGAAAGCGTCGGCGTGGCCGCGGATGACGCCGAGGCGCGCAGCCAGGCGATCCGTGACGAGCTGGGCACCGCCAAGGACAGGGCCGGGAGACTCGAGCGGATCCCCACGCTGCGCACCCTGCCCGCCTACTGGTCGGAGTTCGACGGCGGGCCGTGGCGGCCGGAGCTCGATGTCGAGACCGGCATCGCGGCCGAAGAGGCCAGCGAGCTGGCGCAACGCCTGACCGCGGTGCCCGACGGCTTCCAGGTCCACCCCAAGGTGGCCACGCTGCTGGAGCAGCGCGCGGAGATGGGCCGCGGTGAGCGCCGACTCGACTACGGCATGGCCGAGCTGCTGGCCTACGCTTCGCTGGTGCGCGCCGGCACACCGGTGAGGCTCAGCGGTCAGGACACCCGGCGCGGCACCTTCAGCCACCGCCACTCGATCTGGATCGACGTCGAGAACGACGACGAGCACTGCCCGCTGCACGAGATCACGCCCGGCCAGGCAAGTTTCGAGATCTACGACTCCATCCTCTCCGAAGCGGCGGTGCTGGGCTTCGAGTACGGCTACAGCCGCGACACGCCGGAGGCGCTGGTGGCGTGGGAAGCCCAGTTCGGCGACTTTGCCAACGGCGCCCAGGTGATCTTCGACCAGTTCGTCACCGCCGGCGAGGACAAGTGGGGTCTGCTGTCGGGGCTCGTCGTGCTGCTACCGCATGGCTACGAGGGCCAGGGTCCCGAGCACTCGAGCGCCCGCATGGAGCGCTTCCTACAACTCGCCGCCGAAGACGCCATTCAGATCGCCCAGCCCTCTACCGCCTGCCAGCACTTCCATCTGCTGCGGCGCCAGGCGCTGCGTCGCTGGCGCAAGCCGCTGATCGTCTTCACGCCCAAGAGCATGCTGCGCCACAAGGCCGCCGCTTCGCCGCTCCAGGAGCTGTCACGGCCGCGCTTCTGGAACGTGCTGCCCGAGCGCAACATCGAGCAGGCCCGGCGGGTGCTCCTCTGCTCCGGAAAGATAGGCCACGAGCTGCGCGCCGAGCGGACCAGCCGCGGCGACGAGTCCACAGCCATCCTGTCGCTCGAGCAGCTCTACCCGTTCCCAACCGACGAGCTACTGGCCGAGCTGGATCGCTTCCGCGACGCCCGCGACCTGATCTGGGTGCAGGAGGAGCCGGCCAACAAGGGCGCCCTGGCGTTCGTCCTGCCGCGGCTCGAGCGCATCGCCCGTGGCCGCCACGTGCGCTCGATCAAGCGCTCGGCGTCGGCCAGCCCGGCCACCGGCTCGGCCAAGGCTCACCAGATGGAGCAGAAGACGCTGGTGGATCTGGCCCTGAGCTAGCCTGACCTTCTCACCAATCGTCTACGAAACGCCGTAGGTGCCTGAGTCTGCTGCGTTACGCTCTAGTCGGGCATCCTCAGCGTGCTTCGAGCACGCCTGCGGTGCCCTTGGTCGCAAGCCTTGCATCTTCAAGCTCCTACGACGT
>CALZJC010000517.1 GCA_945787525.1 Thermoanaerobaculia bacterium
AGCGTTCCGATGGACGCCAGAAACAACCGATGGGATCGCGCCGTATCCAGCGCCTGGATCTCGCGGCCCAGAAGACCGAGCCGCCGCAGCAGCTCGAGCCGGAACTCCGCCGGTGGCTGCGGCAGCCCGCTGGCGGTCGCCGCATCCTCCGGCCATCGTGCCCTGTCCCGTTCAGTCACCCGTGTCGGTCTCTCCACCCTTGAACCGCAGGCGAGAAAGGCAAAGACGGTGCCAGGGCCCGGGCGGCGCCAACTCCGCCGCCGGGCCTCTGCCGTCCTGCCTTCTCGCGCCCTGGGTGGCGGTGCGCGGCACCATGATCGGAACGAGACACCTGATTCGATCAGAACCGTGTTACCGTTTCCCTCCCTGCCATGTTGATATGTTGATCCGCATCCTTCTCGCCGTCGAGGACGAGAGCCTCGCCGGACGGATCCGCAGCGCCCTCGAAGGCTCCGAGATCCTGGTCAGCGAGACCGCCGCCGGTGACCGGTTCTGGGCCGGCCTCGGGCAGGAGACGTTCGATCTCATCCTGGCCACCCGAGCCGCCCTGCCCGAGCCCTTCGAGATCTCGCTGTCCGAGGTCCGCAACCTGCCCGATCGGCCCGACGTGATCGTCCTCAGCGACGAGCGGGACCTCGCCGAGCGAGCCCGCCTGCTGACGGCCGGCGCCCTGGCGGTGATCCCGCGCTCGCTCTCGACGGCCAGGCTGGCCACGACTCTCGAAGCCCTCATCCGTCGCAAGCGGCTGACCTCGATCGATCAGCTGAAGGCCGAGCCGGAGGCAGACGAGCCCAGACTCGGCGCATTCGCCACCGCCAGCCAACCCATGGGCGAGCTCCTGGCGCTCGCCGAGAAGGTCGCCGCGGCGGACACTTCGCTTCTCATACTGGGCGAAACGGGCGTCGGCAAGGAGTGGTTGGGGCGGGCCATCCACGCCGACGGCCCGCGCCAGAGCCAGCCCTTTGTCGCTGTCAACCCGGCGGCGCTGCCGGAACAGCTGTTGGAAAGCGAGCTCTTCGGGCACGAGAAGGGATCCTTTACCGGCGCCACCAAGGCCCGCCGCGGCGCCTTCGAGCTGGCGCACGGCGGCACGCTGTTCCTGGACGAGATCGCGGACATGCCCGCTCACCTGCAGATCAAGCTCCTGCGCGTCCTGCAGGAGCGCAAGATCCAGCGCCTGGGCAGCGAGACGCAGATCGAGATCGACGTTCGTCTGATGGCGGCAACCAACCAAGACCTGGATTCGGCAATGGCCGAGAAGCGCTTCCGCAGCGATCTCTACTACCGGCTGAGCGTCATGACCCTGACCGTCCCGCCGCTGCGTCAGCGCCCAGAGGACATCCCGGCTCTGGTCGAAACCTACATCGACCAGTTCCGCACCCAGCTCGGCAAGCCGCAGATCGCCGGCACCTCCGTCGAGGCCATGAGGGCCCTGCAACGCTATGCCTGGCCGGGCAACGTACGCGAGCTGATCAACGTGGTCGAACGAGCCACCCTATTGTGCGAGGGCGAGCTGATCACGCTCGAGGAGCTTCCCGATGGAGTGTCCGGCGCGAGCTCGTCCACCGCGGGCGCGGCGGCGGCGGCCGGCGGGCACCGGCAGAGCGCCGACTGGTATGGCAAGCCTCTGTCCGAGGCCCGCGAGGGCCTGGTCGCCGACTTCGAGCGCCGCTATCTGGAGTGTCTCCTGCAGGAAACAAACGGCAACGTCGGGTTGACGGCCGAACGGGCGGGCATCGACCCGCGCACGCTCTACAACAAGATGAGGCTCTACGGCCTCACGAAGGAAGCGTTCCGCGGCGCTGGTTGAGAGTCCCCTCGAGCGCTTTCTTGTCGGGCCTCAGAACCGGCGACGGCCTCCCAGCCAGCCCCGGCGGTAGAAGATCAGCAGGATCGACGCCACCACCGTGATCATCGAACCCAGCAGAACGAAGTAGGCGCCGCGAAAGCCGAGCTCCGGCATGAAGTCGAAGTTCATGCCGTAGATTCCGGCCATGAACGTTATCGGGACAAAGATCACCGTGACGATCGTCAGCGTCTGCATGATCTGGTTGAGCCGGTGGGCGGACAGCGAGAGATAGCCGTTCATCAGATCATCCGTGAGCACGTAGTAGAGGCGCGCCAGGCTCAGCAGGCGGTCGAGCTGCTCCTGCACGTCGGTCAGCTCGTGGTCATGCCCGAC
>CALZJC010000518.1:0-3250 GCA_945787525.1 Thermoanaerobaculia bacterium
GTCTGCTGCAGCTCGGCCACGGGGTCGCAGTGCTGAAGCCGAGGCGGCCGCCGTCATCGACAGAGAGCGAGTGGCTCGGCGCGGCCGGTTAGATGACGCTGCGAGCGCGCGCCGGTGGGCATGGAGGCCGGCCCCGGGGTGTAAGAGAAAGCCCGGCCGCGAGCGGCCGGGCTGCGAAGAAGAGATCTTCTGGAGATGACTACTCGGGCTGCTTCTCCAGAGCGTCGAGGCGCGCGGTTAGCGCGTCGATCGTCTCCTGCTGCCCCAGGGTGTAGAGAACGAGCTCCTCGATCTTCTCCAGCATGGCGAAGTTGAAACGCCGCATGTTGATGCCGCTGGCCTCGATCTCAGCCGCGCTGGGCACGTTCGGCAGGTGCTTGTTCTCGGTGATGTAGGCGCTGAGCTCGCTGAGGCTCGGCAGTTCGTAGTCGGCTTCGAAGACGTAGTCGGGCGCGCAGGCTCCGTCTACTTCCGTGCATTGGCCGGTGACGACCAAGTCGCCCGCAATCTCCACCTGGCCCGGGGTCCCGGAGTCGCTGTCACGGATCAAGACCTCGGCTCCCCCCGTCCCGTCCTCCGTGATGATGAAGTTCCCTGCCCCATCCTGGCGGAAGTCCCAGATGCGATTGCTGGCGTCACCTTGCTCCATCCTGACACCCGGGTTGTCGTTGTCAAGGATGTGAACCCGCTGCTGTGGTGAGGAGGTACCGAGGCCGACATCGCCGTCATTCGCGATATCCAACGCACTCGTCGGCGCGCTCGGCCGAATTCGCAGCGGCAGCGTCGAGCCGTTGGTCACGTCGCGGATGAAGAAGTTGGTCTCGTTGCCGGCCACGTCCCAGGTCTGCGGGGTGAAGCCGGAGGAGCCGTCCTGCTCCAAGCGCAGGGTCGGGGTGTCGCCGTCCTTGATGTGGACCTCGACCACCGGGGTCGCAGTGCCCAGGCCGATACGGCCGCCGTCGTCGACGTAGAGCGAGTGGCTCGGGGCGCTAGCCTCGATAGTGAACGGCGTGCGGCTGTTGGTGATGTCATCGACCGAGAACTTCTCCGCGCCGCCGTTGGCCGAGTCGTTGAAGGTGAGCTGCCAGTCGTTTCTCGGGAAGCTGGCCGCAACGCTCGTGTCATCGGCCTTGATCCGTAGGTTGTTCTCCTTGATGCGGATCGTGTCGAAGCCGAACGACTCGCCGTTGACGCAGTCGAAGCCGATGCAGGCCGAGCCGTCGACGATCAGGTCGTCGCCCAAGCGTGTTTCTCAGTATCTTCATGGTTCTTCTCCTCTAGTTGGCTGTCTGGCTGTCATTACGAACGGGGTCGGCCGTTCGAACCGTCGGAGCGCGGCCGCGGGGTGGGAGCCCGGCGCGACTGCGCGGATAGCTGGTTTTCGTCGAGCGCCGCGGCCGGCTCGAGCGCCTGGCCGAACGCCACGGAGGTGGCGTCGGTGTCCTCGCTCGCCGCGCGATCGGCCTGCAGCAGAGCCCCGCCGGCCGCTATCGGTGCACGCAGCCGGGCGGCGGCGGCGTTGATCTGCTCCTCCGCCCCGGAGCGCGAGCCCACCGCCGTATCGTCGTCTTCGGCGGCGCCTCGGCTGGAGCCAAGAGAGCTCGGAGTGAGAGCCGACCTCAGACCGCTCTGCGGCCGGCTGCCGGTGCGTTGCTGGGCTTCGGCGGACCTCTGGTCGGCAATGACGCCGCCGCGGATGGCGAAGCTGCCGGTCAGCGCCTGCCAGGCGCCGTCCGGCTTGCCGCCGGTCAGCGAGGCGGCGCGCCGCAGCTCGCGCGCGGTGGCCGCGTCGGGCAGCAGGTCGAGCTGCCAGCTGTAGACGCCGTCGGCCAGTGGCTGGCCCTCGGGATCGAACATCCCGATGGAGATGTTGTCGCCGGCGGCGAACGCCTGCTGGAAGACCCGGCCGTTGCCGGAAACCGTCAAGGTCGCCCCGCCAAAGTCGACGTTGGGCCGGAAGTCGACGCCTCCCGAGTAGACGGCCGTAGCCGCCAACTCGGCGGGCGCCGCCGCCGCGGCTCCTGTCGGCAGGGCGATCGACGCCAGCCCGGCGATGACAAGCACCGCCATCGGCAGGGCGCCGCGTCGTGGATGGGTTCTCTTCACGCTGTACTCCTTTCCCGTCTCTCTTCCGGTCTCGATGCCGGTTGACTGAGCGTTGATCTGCGGATCGTAGAGCATGTTCCTAGTCGAATGTCACGGTGCAGGTGGCGTCCGCGGTCATCACCACCGTCGCCCTGTTGGGGAAGGTGCCGTCGGGCGAGCAGGCGCCGCCCCAGGTGACGTCGTTGGGGGTACCGCTGTCCGGACGCCCGCTGACGGTCACCAACGCGCCGTTGGCGAAGATGGCGGAGCAGGGCTCGCCGCTGCAGCTGATGCCGCCCGGGCTGCTGACCACGCTGCCGCCCGAGCCGAAGAACTCGATCGTCAGCGTCCGCTGGGCCAGGTTGAAGGTGGCCGCGCAGGTGGTGTCGACCACGGCATCGAGCTGGCTGTCCGCGCAGTCGTTGCCTCCGGGTCCGCCGGCGAAGCCCGCAAAGACCGAGCCCGGGGCCGGGATCGCTCTCAGCGTGATCCGCGGCTCACCGGCGATCGTCGCCGAGCAGACCGCGCCGCAGTCGATGCCGGCCGGGCTGCTGATCACCCTGCCGAAGCCGGTGCCGTCCTTGACGATGGTCACCAGGATCGGATCTCCGGTCGGCGGCGTCGAGGTGTCGACGACGAAGTTGGCGACGCAACTGCGGTCGGCGATCGGCGTCAGCTCGCCGTCGACGCAGTCGGCGTCGCCGGTCCAGCCGTTGAAGAGGAAGCCCGGGGCGGCCGCGACATTCAGCCGGATCGGCGCGGTGGTCGTGAAGGAGGCGCTGTCCGACAGGCAGCCGACGCCGCAGCTGATGCCGGCGGGGCTGCTCGTCACCAGGCTGTCCTCCGAGCCGGCCGGGCCGGACTTGGAGACCAGGACGGTGATGTTCGCGGCGAAGAGGGTGACGCTCACCGTGGCCGTGTCGCTCAGGCCGCCGTCACTCGCCGAGTACTGGAAGCTGTCGGTGAAGTTGGCGGTGCCGTTGTGGGTGTAGACGAAGGAGCCGTCCGGGTTGAGCGTGAAGACGCTCGCCTGGGCGGGAGCGGGGCCGACCAGCGACGCGGTCAACGGGTCCTGGTTGGCGTCCGTGTCGTTGGCCAGCACGTTGCCGGTGATGGTGCTGCCCAGACTGCCGCTGACGGCGTCGTCGTTGGCCACCGGCGCCAC
>CALZJC010000518.1:3310-5201 GCA_945787525.1 Thermoanaerobaculia bacterium
TGATCGCGCAGCTGGCGCAGTCGACGAAGCTGCCACCCGAGGCCGGATCGGTGCTGAAGCTCAAGACCCCGTCGTCCGGGTCGCAGCCGGAGAGGGTGATCGTCAGGGGGTTGTCGTCGTCGGTGGCGACCGAGTGGGATAGCGCGATGGCCTCGACGAACTCGCACGGCGGCTGGTTGATCTCCACCGTGGCGCTGGCGGTCGATACGCCGTTGTCGAAGGTGAAGTCGAAGCTGTCGCGGTTGTTGGGTAGCGGGTCGTTCGGCGTGTAGGTGACCACGAACTCGTAGGGCGGGCCCACCGGGTTGGACGACACCGGTGTGACCGTGCCCTGGGTGCCGTTGGTGGCGGTGACGATGACCGGAACGTCGGTCGACTCGCAGCCGCGCAGGGTAATGTCGATGGAAGCAGCTCCATCGGTGGCCGCCTGGCCCGCGTAGGCCGCGATCGAGACGATCTGGCCGGCGTCGTCGCGACAGGCGGTGTCCTCGTTGATCAGCACGACCGCCTGCTCGCTGACCAGACCGAGCTGATCGGTCACCTCGAAGGCGAACTGGTCGGGCGGATCGCTGAAGGCACTGTCCAGGGTGACCGTGGCGTTGTTCTGCACCTCGATGTGCTGGGCGAGGAAAGCGCCCGTCGAGTGGGTGTTCTCCTCGAGCATGATTGTCCCGTTGGGCGCATAGACGGTGGCGAACAGCGAACTGCCGTTACCGAGATCGACCGCCTTCGGCGGGTTGCCTCCGCCCGTGCCGTCGCTTCCTGCGACGTAGAAAAGGACGTCGCCAGCCGAGACGGCGTCGCCGACGGTCGAGTTGTTCCCGATGTCCATGCGCTCGGCGACCTTGATCTCGGTGGCTCCGCTGAACAGGATCGTGGCGTTGTTCTCGGTGCTGATCGACCGCACGCTGTACTTGCCGGGGCCGAAGCTCAACGAGCCCTTGTTCTTCACCAGGATGTCGCCGTAGATGCCGGGCGCGATGCTGCCGCCCTGCTTCTTCTGCACGGTCACGTTGTCGTTGTTGACGTCACCGATGAGGAACGGCGGCAGCGGGTCAGCGGTCGGGTCGAAAGCCGGCAGCGCCAGCGGGCCGCAGTTGGCCGAGTAGTCGCCGCTGTTGCAGAAGGCGTCGCCGCCGATTGTGGCGTTGTTCTGCGCGTCGATGGAGTCCGCCTTGACGGCGAAGCCCGCCGGCGTGTCCGCTCCGTTGCGCACATCCAGCGTGCCACCGGCGTCGTTGACGACGACGTCGCCCGAGATCACCTCGGAGTTGTTCTTCAGCAGGATGCTCTCGGTGGCGATGATCGCCGCGTTGGTGATGAACGGCTCATCCGGCGAGTAGACCACCGGAGCGCTGACGCCGTCGGGGTTCGTGTTCGGCTGGGTCGTGTCGAGGGTGCCGCGGAACGGACCGGAGTTCGAGATGATGGCGCCGGTGTCCGCGTCGGTGACCGGCTCGATGACCTGGAAGTCGAGCGGCAGCTGGTCGTCCGGGTCGCTGCCCGTGAGCACGATCGTCAGCGGATTGCCGTCGTCGGTCTCGACCGACTGCGGATCGGCGATCGGCTCGGAGGCGGTGACCAACTCGAGGTTGAACGTCACCGGGGCGGACTCGTCGACGCCGTCGCTGAGCTTGACGGTGATGTCGCAGTCGCCGACCTGGCCGTCCTGCGGTGTGTACCTGAGCGTGCCGTCCGGATCGACCGACGGCGGACCGATCAGCAGTGTCGCCGGCGTGCAGGTGAAGCCGGTGACGATGAAGGTCGGGGTCTGGTTCTCGTTGGCCGGGCCGACGCTGATGCCGGTGGCCCAGGGCACCGTCTGCTCGCCGCTGCCGGTCTCGGTGATCACGTCGCCGCCCGAGATGAAGGTGGGCGGGTCGTTGATGTT
>CALZJC010000519.1 GCA_945787525.1 Thermoanaerobaculia bacterium
GTCGGTCTGTTCGTGGCGACAGGGGCGGATTCCCCCCCGCGGCCGGCGGCAGAGAACGCCTCGGCTCCGGACATTGCCGCGCTGCTCGACAAAGCGACCCCTGGCGGCACCGACAGCGAGCTGATTCGCGCACTGCGGCAAGGCGACCTCGACCGCGCCGCCGCGCGGCTCGCCGAGGGCGCCGACGTCAACGCCCCGGGCGAGCTCGGCCGCACCGCCTTGATGTACGCCAGTGCCGCCGGCCGAGAGGACCTCGTCGCTGCGGTCCTCGACGCTGGCGCCGAGATCCACGCCAGGGACGATTCGGGCAATACGGCGCTCTTCTTCCTTCCGAGCGCGGATGACCCGGCGGTGGTCGAGCTCCTCCTGGCGCGCGGCGCGCGCGTCGCGGAGACCAACCGGGTGGGCCATACGCCGCTGCGCAGCGCGGCCTTTCTCGGGCATACCGCCATCCTCGAGCTGCTCCTGGAGCGGGGAGCGTCGGTGGGGGAGGAGGTGGCGCGCGACGCCCTGACCCAGGCGGTGACCAACGGCCATCTCGCCGCCGCGTCCGTCCTGGTGGCGGCCGGCGCCGACATCGACGGCACGGTCGGAGACGACGGCCGGGGGCTGCTCTACCGGCTGGCGGAGAAGAACGACGCCGCGGCCGTGCGCTTCATGGTGGAGAACGGCGCCACTCTCGACACCCGGGTGGCGAGGCCGCGCAGGTGCTGCGTCGGCGAGACGCCGCTGATGGCCGCGGCAAAGCAGGGCCATGTGGAGGTAGCGCAGCTCCTGCTCGCCCATGGCGTCGACGCCACCGCGGTCAGCGCGAGAGGCTTCACATCGCTGCAGCTAGCGGCCCGCGAGGGCCACCAGGCCATGGTGGAGTTGCTGCTGGCGCACGGGGTCGACGTCGACGATCGCGGCACCGAGGAGACCCAGAGCACCCCGCTCCTGATCGCCGCCCTCGAAGGCCACGTCGAGGTGGCCCGCTTGCTGCTCGCCAAGGGCGCCGACGTCGAGGCCCGCAACCGGTCGGGCATCACGCCCCTGATGTTCGCCGCCGCCCAGGGGGCGCTCGGGATGGGAGACCTTCTCCTCGCCCACGGCGCCGACGTCAACGCCAGCAACCACGTCGGCCGCAACCCTCTGGTCTTCGCGGTGTTCAGCGAGCACGCCGAGATGGCAGGCCTGCTGCTCGACCGAGGCGCCCGCGCCGACGTCGAGTCTCTGGTCGAAGGCTTTGGCCGGGCGACGCCCCTGATGCTGGCGATCGGGCGCGGTAACGTGGAGCTGGTCCGGCGGCTGCTCTCCCACGGCACCGACCTCGAGGTCTCGGCGATGATCGAGGAGCTCGGCCGGGCGACGCCCCTGATGTTGGCGGCGTCGTCGGGCTCCATCGAGATCGTCGAGGCCCTGCTGGCGGCCGGCGCCGATCCCGCCGCGACCCAGCGCAACGGCGACTCGGCCCTCGACTGGGCGCGGGATAACGGCAACCCCGAGGTGGTGGCGCTGCTCGAGAAGGCCCTGTCACCATAAGTGCTGTCACCATGAGTGCCAGCCGCATGTCCAAAGGCACTGCCTCTGAGTAGAAGCTCCGGCCGAACGGAGAGAATCCGACAGAAGCCCTCAGAACCGCTCGGCGACGAGCGTGACGGCCAGGAAGAAGCCGAACATCGCCGCCAGCGTCGCTCCCGGCACGATCCGGCGGACGGGGCGCGGCCAGCGCTCGAGGTAGCGGTTCTCGCCGGCCAGGATCAGGGAGAGCGGGAAGGCCGAGTAGTCAGGCCCCCGCCCGGATCTGGTGGAGCACGCTGCCCTTGTCGAAGACAGAGATGCCAACGACGCCGCTCCCGGTCCGCCGGCTACTGGATGGCGCCGGAGATCGCCAGCCCGATCGACGCCTCGCCTGGTCTCGGAGCCTCGACCAGGACCTGCTCGACGCCGTCCGTGAGGATCACTTCGAATTCGTGGCTGAAGGTGCCCACCTTGGGGAGGTTCGAGCCGGCGGGCTCGGCGGCTTCCTTCACGGCACTGACCTCGACCCGCCCCTCGACTCGTATCCGGTCCTCGGACACGGTCCAGCCCTTGACCGACACCGCGACCCCGACGTCCTGATAGCTGTACGAGGTGACCGGCACGATCTCGCCGGTCCCCGTGGTGTTGGAGGTATTGAAGCTCGTGGTCGGGAT
>CALZJC010000520.1 GCA_945787525.1 Thermoanaerobaculia bacterium
CAAGCTCGGCGTGCGGATCTCGCTGGATGACTTCGGCAAGGGCTACTCGTCGCTCGAGTATCTGCGCAGGTTCCCGCTGAACAAGCTGAAGATCGACCGCAACTTCATCCGCGACATCCAGACGAGCCAGCGCGACGCGACCATCCTGAGATCGGTCGTTTCGTTGGCCGCCGAGCTCGGCCTCGACGTGATTGCCGAGGGCGTCGGTCCCGCCAACCACCTGGACATGCTGCTGGAAGAGGGTTGCGGCGAAGCCCAGGGCTTCTACTTCGGCCAGCCGCTGGCGCCCGAAGGCGTGGCGCAGCTGCTGGAAAGCGGCGACGAGCGGATCGGGCCCCCGGTGGTCGAGTAGCCGGCACCGGTCGCCTTGTGCCTACTCGGGCAGCCGCAGCGGCACGCAGACCTCGGTGCTGATCCAGCGCAGGCACATGTCGGTGCCACCCTCGGCCTCTTCGAGGGTGATGGTGAACTGGTCGACCTCTTCCTCGAGCGTGCCGACGACTGCGGTTGTCACCAGGACGTCACTGACGGCCAGATCCACCGCCTCGAATCGACCGGTCTCCGGGTTCCTCCGGGCGTTGCCGTTGAGACCCAGGGCCGAGTTGAAGTGCACCGTCCAGCTCTCCGGTCCGGGCACCGTGAAGATCGAGTAGGTACCGGCGGCCAGCGGCTGGCCGGCTACACTCATGTCGCCGGTCAGGGTGATCTCGGTGGCCTCGTTGGCGCCAGTGCGCCAGACCTCGCCGAAGGGCACCAGCGCCTTCGACTCCGCGGTGCCGAAGATGTTGTCGCGGCCCCGCTTGTAGGGCCGGCTGTAGACAACTCGCACGTAGACATCGCCGACGGTGATCCGGGCCGTGCCCATGGGGCTGGGTCGGCGGGATGGGTGCAGGTCCTGTGGCGCGGCCGGCGCGGCGAACAGCGCCAGAGCGGCGGCGGCAATCGTCAAGCGGCAAGCGAGGTGGATCGGTCGCATCGACTTCCTCCTGGGATCCGGGCCAGCACCAGGAGCGGCGCTGGAGGTAACCAAGGCTATCGCAGCGCCGCTCGAACGACCCTGGCTGAATCTCCACTCAGCCTCCGCTGGTGACGGGCGCTGAGGGTCGGGTGCTCCTTCGGTGAGAAGGTCAGGCTAGGGCACCAGCATGCCGAACCGCTCGTTGACTTTTCGCACCTCGGGGTTGCCGAGCACCTGGTCGTAGATCCAGGTGTAGTGCTCCCAGCCCTCGATCACTGCGCGGGCCCTCTCCTCGCCGACCAGCCGGGTCATCGCCTGGAGCTCGAGGTCGCAGACGACGAGGTGGAGGTAGGTGCTCTGCTCGTCGCGCGCTCCAGCCCGACCGCTGGGCACGTCGGGGAAGAGCTCGCGGAATGCGGCGATCGTCTTGCCGAGGCGCTTCTGGTCCCGCATCACGTACCAGTGGAGCTGCTCATGGACGAAGACGGCCAGCTGGACGGCATCGCCGTCCTCGGGACCGGTGAGGGTCAGCACCGGATGGCTGTGGGGGATCCGCTCCGTCTCGTCGATGCGCACCTTGCGGGTGAAGAGCCAGGGCTCGAGGGCATGGGCCTGGAGGTTGCGTTCGAGCTGCTCCCGGGCGCGGCGCTCGTTCTCGCTGCCGCTGGCCAGCTGGATCTCGATCGAGCGCGCCGGCGCCGTGAAGACGAGCACGTACTGGTAGGGCAGGAAGTCGTGCTTCGCCGCCAGCCGAAAACCCGCCTGGCGGAGCTCCGCCGTCACCTCCTCGACGCTCAGCTTGTGCTCCGGTGGCGGACCGACCGGCAGCTCACCGGGAAGAAGATCGACGATGGCCACTCTGCCGCCAACCGCCAGGTCGGCGGCCAGCCGCCGGGCGTAGTCCACCCGGTCCTGGATGTGGTGCCAGGTGTTGCAGATGAAGACCAGGTCGAGCTCGCCGTTGGGCAGCCGGGGGTCGTCGAACGAGGCCAGAACCGGCACCAGGTTGCGCTGGCCGTCCTCGTCGGCGCGGCGGCGGACGTACTGCGCCATCCGGGGCTCGACGTCGGCGGCGTAGACGGTGCCCTCGGGCCCCACGGCGTCGGCGAAACGGCGCGCGAAGTAGCCGGTGCCCGAGCCGATGTCGGCGACCGTGGCACCGGCGGCAGGCGCCAGCGCCTCGACCACCCGCTCGGGCAGCTG
>CALZJC010000521.1 GCA_945787525.1 Thermoanaerobaculia bacterium
CCTCTCCGTTCCGGCTTCCGAGGATCGGGTGGACGATGAGGAGCCATCGGAGACTGAAGCGCTCTTCGTTGACCGGGCCGAACTCGTCGTTTCCGAAGAGCGCCGTTCGCAGTGGTCCCGCCGTGATCTGCGTCGCGTCGCCTTCCAGCTGGGAGGGCTGCCGCTGGCCGTCGAGCTGGCCGCCGCCCGTCTCCGGTCGCATACCCTCGAACAGCTGGTGGAGGCTCTGAGCGACCGGAGCGACCTGCTCACATATGGGAAGCGGGGTAATCAGCGCCAGCGCACCTTGAAGGCAACTCTTGATTGGAGTTACGACCTCCTCGTACCAATCGAGCAGGCCCTTCTCAGAAGACTCTCGGTGTTCCGAGGCGGTTGGGATCTCGAGGCAGCTTGCGAGGTCTGTGCATTCGACGGTATCGAGGAATCCGAATGTGAGACCCTGATCGACCGGCTTGTCGATACATCCATGGTCGCCGTCGACAGGAAGGCTTTTTGCCGGTTCAGGATGCTGGTCCCCATCAGGCAGTACTCGGCAATGCTGCTCGGCTCGGGCGACGAATTCGCCGCGGTAGCGAGCAAGCACAGGACGTACTTCCGGAAGGTCGCGGATGCCGGTTCCTTCAGCCCGAGAGCGGCGGGCGAAACGTGGCTGGCTCGCATGCATGGCGACCGGGAGAACCTCGCGGCGGCTTTCGAGGCTGCCGTCGGCTCAGGAGATGTGTCGGCCGCTTTGGATATCTGTGCCGGCCTGCACTCGTACTGGTGGTTTGCGGGTGACTTTCCGCAGATGCGGCTGCACACTCGGGAGCTCATGGAGCTCAACGCCACGACCGATCCCCGCTATCTCCAGGCGGTCGCCGACCTCGCCATGATGGCGCTGTACGAGGGGGAAGCTCAGGAGGAAGCCAGGCTGACGGGCATGGTCCACGACGCCGCCTCGGGCAGTGAGGTTATGGACTTGTGCCGGGTCAACGACGAGCTGCAGGCACTGCTGGCCCTCTGCAAAGGCGACCACGAGAAGGCCGCCGATCTCTATGGGACTGTCATCGCCGACTACAAGCTGTACGTCGCCGATGAGATCGACTATCGCTACTCCCTCATCCTGGCCCTCGTCCCGCTCGGCCAATCCGACACCGCCACTGCAGAGCTCGGCGAACTCGAAGGGCTCGTTGAGTCGGCGAATCTCACGCCAGAGAAGGGCTACGTCGACGAGCTGGCTGGGAAGATCGCCTTCCACACCGGGGATCTCGCTCCCGCGTTGAAGCGAAGTGGTGCGGCGGCCGAGAGCTACCTACAGCTCAGCTCGGAAGCGCGCTACGCGAACGTACTCGCCGACCTTGCACTGGCACAGTGCTTCTCCGGGCTGGTGCCAGAAGCAGAGCGGTCGGCGAGCCGAGCGCTTGACATCGCCGGCCGCAGCAACCACTCGCCCGGAGTCGCCAAGTGTCTCCGGGTGCTGGCGCTGGCTGCAATCCGGCGGTCCAACTCCGACACCGCGATTCCCCTCGCGGCGAGAAGCGTCCGGATGTTCACCGCCGTCCTCGACGACGGCGGGGCGGCCGCGTCGGTCGAAGTGCTGGCACAGGCGGTGCTGCTCGACGGAGTCTTCGAGGATGCGGCGTTCCTGCTGGCATCCGGCGCCGCAGGCCGCCAGGCGATAAACGAAGTCCGGGCGGCGCCTGTCCAGGCCGAGTATGCCGCGACGCTCAACAGCCTGAAAAGCGAATTGTCGACCGCCGCAATTGCCCGCGCCCAGGCGTCTGGCGCTGCAGCTCGGCCCGCAGAGGCAATGATGGCCCTTGGCTACTGACCGGGTGAATCGACTAGATGGATATTCCGAGCACTCCCGCCATTTCTTCGTCGATTGGCGGTTCCGACAGCGGCGGCACATAGAGGGTTGACGTCAACCGCACGACGTCCGCGTCGAGGTGCCGAATCGAGATTCGGTGGATCGACGGATCGAAGCCCGGAATGACGGCCGCTTCGTAGACGACGATCGGATGATCCCGAGCGTATTGCTCGGCGAGCCGATCGCGCAGCACCTGGAGGCCCCGCCCCTGAACTGTGGCGACCGGTCCCCGGAGTGGGATGGCACCGGCCTGCGAGATCACGAGGCCGGCGCTGGTGTCGGGGCGCCGGCCCCGGAGCAATTAGTCGGTT
>CALZJC010000522.1 GCA_945787525.1 Thermoanaerobaculia bacterium
TCTGCCGCGTCGTCGAGGCCGGCGGCGAAGCGCAACGCCCCCAGCCGGCGGGCCGGTGGCGCCCAGCCGAGGAAGCAGACCACGACGGGCTTGCCCGCCGCTCGCGCCGCGCCCAGCAGCCGCGCCGCGACCTGCGGCGCCGGTGGCTTGGAGACCAGCACGATAACCCGTGTCGCCGGGTCGCGGCGCAGAAGATCGAGCGCTGCGAGCGCCGTGGCTGCGCCGACCTCGGCCGACAGGTCGCGGCCGCCGGTGCCGATGGCGTGGGTCAGCCCGGCGCCCAGGGCGTGCACCCGGCTGGTGATCGCCTGGATACCGGTGCCCGAGGCGCCGACCAGGCCGATGCCGCCCGCTCGCACCCGGTTGGCGAAGCCCAGGCCGGCGCCGGCGACGATGGCGGTGCCGCAATCGGGTCCCAGGACCAGCAGTCCGCGCTCGGCCGCCATGTTCTTCAGCTGGACCTCGTCGGCCAGCGGCACGTTGTCGCTGTAGAGAAAGACGTGGCGGTCACGCTCGATCGCCTGGCGGGCAACCTCGGCAGCGTAGCGGCCGGGCACCGATACCAGGACCCAGCGTGCCGCCGGCAACAGCCGGACGGCCCCGTCGAGGCTTTTCGGCCGGTAGACACCGTCGACGCTCTCGCGGCGGCGGGTCAGCAGGTCGTCCACCGCGAGGAGGGCGGCCGCGGCGGCCTCGTCGTGCTCGGCCCGCACCACCAGCAACAGATCGTCGGCGCCGGCGTCGGTCTCGTCGGGGCGCATGCCACTGGCCGCCAGCAGCTCCAGGTTGGTGGGCGTCGCCATCACCGCGGCGGCGTCGAGCACGCCGGCGAGAGCGGCGAGACCGGCCTGGAGCTGCATCAGCACCACCGAGTCGGCGTAGGCGCCGGGCCGCACCTCGCTGCGCAGCACTCCCGTAGGCGTCTCAGTCATCGCTTGGCCTCACCTTCTCACCCGACCATCCACTGCGATACCGCAACCGGCCGAATCTGCTGCGTTGCGCTCCCGTCGGGCTCCTCGGCGTACGGACAGTACGCTTGCGTCGCCCTCGGTCGCAAGCCTCGTATCTCCGGGCATTTGCGGCTTCTCGCTACGATCGCGGGCGAGAAGGTCAGGCCAGCGCCTCCTCGATGCCGCGACCCCAGGCCAGCAGCGTCTCGTCGCGATCCCAGCGGGCGGCGAGCTGGATGCCGAGCGGCAGGCCGTCGTCATCACGCCCGGCCGGCAGAGCCAGGGTCGGCAGGCCGCTGTGAGTCCAGGGCAGGTTCATGATCGGGTCGCCGGTGCTCTCCAGCCCGGCCGGTGCGGGGCCGCGGGCGGCGGGGGAGAGCCACAGGTCGATACCGTGGGTTTCCATCAGCGCGGTGAGCGCGCGGCGCAGCCGGGCGAGCCCGAGCAGGGCGGCACCGAGGGCGCCGGCGTCCACCTGGCGGCCCCGCTCGATCAATTCGCGGGTCCGGGCTTCGTACAGCTGCGCGTGGCGGGCGTACCAGTCGGCGTGCACCGCCGCCGCTTCGGCCGCGACGATCAGTCGATGGCGCTCCTCGATGGCGTCGATATCGCCGAGGGCATCGACCTCCTCGACCTCGTAGCCGGCCGCGGCGAGCCGCTCGCGAACCGCGGCCAGATGGCGCCGGGCGGCTTCGCTGGCGCGGTCGAGATAGGGTCCCGTGGGCATCGCGAGCACCGGCCGCCGGCGGTCGCCGGCCGGCGACGGGCCCAGCGGCTGGCGCAGCGCGGTGGCCACGATTGCCGCCAGGGCCACGTCGGGCGTGAACCAGCCGACGTGGTCGAGGGAGGGCGCCAGCGGGATCAGCCCCCTGGCCGACACCGTGCCGTAGGTCGGCTTGTAGCCGACGACGCCGCAGAACGCCGCCGGCCGGCTGACCGAGCCGATCGTCTGGGTGCCCAGCGCCAGCGGGCAGAGACCCGCCGCCACCGCCGCCGCCGAGCCGCTCGACGAGCCGCCCGGCGTGTGGCCGTGGGCGTGCGGGTTGTGGGTCGGCCCGGGAGCGAAGTAGGCGAACTCGGTGGAGATCGTCTTGCCGGCGACCAGGCCGCCGAGCTGCTTGAGCCGCGTCACCACCTCGGCCTCGGGGCCCGCCAGCTCGGCGGGTGGCAGCCGACTACCGCCGCTGGTCTCGAAGCCGTCGGC
>CALZJC010000523.1 GCA_945787525.1 Thermoanaerobaculia bacterium
TGAGCACCGAGGCCACCGCTGACGACGCCGAGCACGAACAGGCCGGCCAGGGCGGCCAGCGCCTGCCAGCGCCTCACCGCTGCTCCTCCTCGTCGCTCGCCACCCAGGTCAGCAGATCGCCGTCGGCCAGCTCGTCGGCCAGGCTGGACGGCGCCGGCGTGCGCAGCAGGCACCAGCCGCCGAGCACCAGGGTCAGCGCCAGGGTGACCGGCACCAGGCGCCGGGCCGCCCAGACGAACGGGTCGGCGGGCGGGCCGAGCCGGGCGGTGACGCGGGCCGCGAAGCCGGCGTCGGGTGTCAGCGTGGTCAGGCGGCCCTTCAACCCATCTCGAACCTCGGTCCAACGCTCGGCGAAGCGCTCGCACTCCGCGCACGAGGCGAGGTGCCGGGCGAGCTCGGGATCGGCGCCCGAGCCGGCTCCGGAGACACCTGTCAGCAGCTTGCGTGCACGTCTGCAGTTCATCGTTCCAGGTCCTCCTCGACCAGGCGGCGTAGACGGGCGCGGGCGCGATGGGCGCGCACCTTGACGTTGGTTCTCGTCCAGCCCGTACGCTCGGCGATCTCGGCGGTCGACCAGCCTTCGCCGTCGAGCAGCAGAAGGACCATGCGATCGGCGGGCTTGAGGCGGGCCAGCAGCCGCTCCAGCTCGACGCCGGCGGTCGGATCGCCGGGCGCCACCGGCAGGTCGATGCTCTGCAGCGGCTCGGGGTCGGGGCGCTGGCGCAGCCTGGCATAGCAGCAGCGTGTGCAGACGCGGGTCAGCCAGTGCTCGAACGGGGCCTTGCCGGCGTAGGTGTGCAGCTTGCGCCAGGCGGTGAGGAAAGTCTCCTGCGCTACCTCTTCGACGTCCTCGGGCCGCCGGAAGAACCGCCCGGCGAGGCGGAAGACGCGCTGCTGGTAGCGCCGCACCAGCTCGGCAAACGCGTCGCGGTCGCCGTCCAGGCTGGCAGTGATCCAACGCCGCTCCTCGGCCTGCCGTTCGCCGGCCTCGCTGGGCAGGATTGCCAAGGTCAGGGTTCCGAGGTCTGCTCGCATGGCCGCGTTCCAGTCTCTCCACCCTGGAAAGAGGGGCCCGGAGCCTCGCCGGTTACAGGTGCCCACGTGGCCACTGACCGTAAGCGTAGCGCAGCCGCAGGCGCGGGGTGCAGTTGAAGAGAAATCAGGCCTGCGACCGGCGGCGGGCTGTAACCGGTGAGCCTCGGCCGGCATCTTACGGGGTGGAAGCGGACGAAACCCCGACACCAATCAAAACGAACCGAGCGAAGGAGAGAGACGATGACACCGAGACACCCACTGACGATCGCCATCTGCGGCCTGGCGCTGCTGGCCGTTGCGTTGCCGGCGCTGGCCCAGCCCAAGGGAGACGGGCCACGCGGCGGCGGCCGCGGCTTCATGGACGGCCACCGGCTCGAGCACCTGGCCCTGCGGCTGGAGCTGAGCGACGGCCAGCGCGAAGAGCTGCGCGAGGCGTTCAAGGCCCGTTTCGAGGCTGGAGCGGAGGTGCGCCAAGGCCTGTTCGACGCGCGGCGGGCGCTCCAGGAGCAGATCCACACCGCCAGCTTCGACGAGGCGGCCATCCGCCAGGCGGCCGGTGCGCTGGCGGCGCTCGAAGCCGACATGGCCGTGGAGCGTGCCCGGCAGGCCCAGAAGATGCGCCAGATCCTCACCCCCGAGCAGCTCGCTGAGCTGGAGGAGATGCGCGGCGATCGGCAGCGCTTCGGGCGCCGTGGGCCCCGCGGCCGCGGCCGTGGCTTCGGCGGGCCGCCACCCGTTGGTGGGTAGGCGCGAGCGCGCCTGCGAGTTGTACCGACAGCTCCCCGGGCTCGTCCCGGGGAGCTGCTGTCGTGTTGCGGCGGAGTCGCATCCGCCGGCGACACCCATACGAACCGCCTACGGCAGACGCAAACCGATGCGCAGACGGTAGGATGCGACCGGCGGCCGGTCGGTCCACGGCCGGCCGGTCTATCTCATGAAACGAGTCAGCCCCATCGTGCGCTTCGCGGTCGAGCGCAAAGTGACCATGGGTATGATCGTGCTCGGCATCCTGGTGCTGGGCTGGCTGTCGCTCAACCGGCTGCCGCTCGAGTTCCTGCCCAGCTGGACGTCGTCCAACATCTCGGTCAACGCGCCCTACCCCTCGTCTTCACCGGAGGA
>CALZJC010000524.1 GCA_945787525.1 Thermoanaerobaculia bacterium
GCCGGCCGCCGAGCGGCGGCGGGCTCAGGTTCTGGCCGCCTATGCGCTGACCCTCTTCGACTTCGCCCACCAGCCGGGCCTCGATGGCGATCGGCTCGCCGAGATCAACCGCTGGGAGTTCCAGCTCGAGGAGGCCCTCGACGGGCAGCCGGCCGGACAGCCGATCTTCGTTCTCATGGCTGTCGAAGAAACCGCCGCCCCCTGGCGCCGCGAAGGGCTGGACAAACTGCTTTCGGCGGCGCGGCGGCGCGCCGCGCGGGGGGCCTCCGAGAAGCCGCTCCGGCCGGGCGACGACCACCTGCTCGCCGACGGCCTCGCCGAGCTTCTTCTGGGCGGTCCGCCGGGCGACGACGCCGTGCGCCTGGCCTCGGCCATCCTCGCGGTTGCCCGGCTGCGAGCCGACGCGGGCCGTGCCCTCCCCGCCTCCTGGGCCGGGGCCCTCGACAAGCGCCCGACAACTCTGCCGCGGCGCTGGCGACCGGCCGCGAGATACCTCCAACTCGCGAGCCGCCGGATCCTCGAGAACCGCCGGCGGGCCGAGCGGGACGCACCGGATCGGCGCGGCAGTCAAATCGGGGCCGCCACCCGGCTGGCCTTTCTGTTGCGCGCCCGTCTGTTCGGCTGAGCCCTCCCGGTCGACCGGGCTTCTCTGGCCGAGCTCTCTGGCCGAGCCTCTCTAGCCGATCTTCTCGACCAGGATCTTGGCGGCGGCACGCAGACCGAGAGACGCCTGTTTGCCGTCGGGATCACACACGAGCAACGAGTCGGCCGCCTCGCTGCGGTTCTCGACGGTCAGCACGCTGCCCGGCTTGAGACGCTGACGCTCGACGAGCTGGAGGAACTCGGGGCTCTGGTCCGCGATCCTCGACACCCGCACCCGGTCGCCTTGTCGGCACCCGGCAAGATGCAGGAGAGAGCGCTCGGCCACCTCGCCGTGAGCGCTGGGAATGGGGTCTCCATGGGGGTCGAACTCGGGGTAGCCGAGCATCTCGTCCATGCGCTCGACCAGATGGTCGGAAACGGCATGCTCGAGCCGCTCGGCTTCCGGGTGTACCTCGCTCCAGTCGATGCCCATCACCCGAACCAGGAAAACCTCGATCAGCCGGTGGCGCCTGAGAACGTGTGTTGCCAGTTGACGACCGGATTCGGTCAGCCGCACCCCGCTGTAGGGCTCGTAGTCGAGCAAGCCGCTGCCGGCGAGCGTCTTGACCATCGTCGTCACGGTTCCCGGCGCGAGGTCCATCGCCCCGGCGATCTTCCCCATGCCGACCCGCTGCCCCGGCCGTTTGAGCTCGGCGAGCAGAATCTGTTTGAGATAGTCCTCTACCGCGCTCGTCGCCATCGCTCGATTGCCCCCCGGCAGCGGCGGGTCAGAAGCTCTCTCCGGCAGGGACCGCCAAGACCTCGCAGTCGACACCCAGGGCCGCGAGCTCGCTCTCGAACGCCGCCGGCGTTCCGGTGAGGACCGGAAAGGTCCCGTAGTGGATCGGCACCGCCTGTCGCAGCCCCAGGAGCTCGACCGCGCGCGCGGCCTCCGCCGGCCCCATGGTGAAGAGATCACCGATCGGCAGAAAGCCGAGCTCGGGACCGTACATCCGCCGCGTCCACTCCATGTCGCCGTAAAGCGCGGTGTCACCGGCGTGGTGAAAGGTGTAGCCGTCCGGCAGGCGCACCACGTAGCCGGCCGCCACCCCGCCATAGATCAACCCGCGCTCGGTCTCGATGCTCGAGGAGTGCTCGGCGCGGACCATCGTCACCCGACAGCCCGCAACCTCCTGCGAGCCGCCCGGGTTCATCGGCGCCACGTTCGCCACCCCCTGGCCGGCGAGCCAGGTGCACACTTCGAAGTTGGCGACCACCAGCGGCTCATGCCGGCGGGCCAGCTCCAGCACGTCGGCGAAATGATCGCTGTGCGCGTGGGTGACCAGCATCACGTCGATCCGCGAAGGCTGGTGGAGCTCGGCGGGACAGGCGGGATTCCCCATCACCCAGGGGTCGATCATCACCACCTCTCCGCCCGGCAGATCGAAGGAGACGGTCGAGTGTCCGTAGTAGCGAAAAAGGGGTCGCGTACCGCTCATGGTTCCTCTCGGCTCCTCTTGTTGTTTGCGGCCCTGGCGCCGCCGGTGTGACCTCATTTTACTCCAAGGC
>CALZJC010000525.1 GCA_945787525.1 Thermoanaerobaculia bacterium
CAGCGTTACGCTCCGGTCGGGCATCCTCAGCGTGCTTCGAGCACGCTTGCGGTGCCCTCGGTCGCAAGCCTCGCATCTTCAGGCAGCTACGACGTTTCGTAACGACGATCGGTGAGAAGGTCAGGCTAGGGGTGCTGCGGCGGCCTCGCGGGACTGAAGGCCTACTGCCCGGGCCGCTTGGCCTGCTCGACGATCTTGATCCGCTGGTCCGCGTCCACGGCGGCTCGGCGCTGGATCGTTCCCGACGGCCAACGCACGACGACCTCGTCCACCTCTTTGGCCTCGCCCAGTCCGAAGGTCGGATAGATCTGCGACTGTGAGAAGTAGCTGCCGCCGGTGCGCACCAGCCAGGATTGGCGAACGCCGCCGGCGCTGATCTCCACCACCGCGCCGATGCCGTCGCGGTTACCGGTCGTGCCCTGGAGGTCGACACCGAGCCAGTGACCGGCGCCCGCCCTGCGGTTCTCGAATACCGCCGCCGGGCCGCCGTTGGTGGTCAGCACCAGATCGTGGTCGCCGTCGCCATCGAGATCGGCGTGGGCGGCGCCGCGCGCCACGCGCGGCTCGGCCAGGTCGCCCCCGTCACCGGCCGTGGCATCCTCGAACCGGCCTCCGAGGTTGCGGAACAGCTGGGTCGGTTGGGCGTAGCGCACGTTGGGCTGCACGGTCTCGATGTCGGGATCGAGGTGGCCGTTGCCGAACAGCAGGTCCAGCCAGCCGTCCAGGTCGTAGTCGAAAAAGAAGGCGGCGAAGGTCAGCGAGAACAGGGTCGGCCGGCCGATTCGGGCCGGCGGCGCCACGTCGACGAACAGGAAGTTACCCTCGTTGCGGTAGAGGGCCGTCATCTCGTTGGCGAAGTTGCCGATGACCAGGCTGGGGCGGCCGCTGCGGTCGTAGTCGGCGGCGTCGATGCCCATGCCGCCACGCGCCACTCCGGACTCGGAGAACGCCATGCCCGACAGGACTCCGATCTCCTCGAACGTGCCGTCGCCCTGGTTGCGCAGCAACAGGTTGGGCTGGGTGTCGTTGGCCACCGCCACGTCCAGCCAGCCGTCGGCGTCCAGGTCGAGCACCGCCGTGCCCAGCGACTTGGCGTTCGGTGTGTAGACTCCCGCCTGGCGCGTCAGCTCCTCGAAGGTGCCGTCGCCGCGGTTGCGGTAGTAGCGCGGTGAAGCGCCGGGATACGACTCGGGAGTGCAGTAGCTCTTCGAGACGCCATCCAGGCTGCAGCGGATGTCGCTCTCGGGTGTCCAGGTGACATAGCGGGTGGCCAGGATGTCCAGCCAGCCGTCGCGGTCGGCGTCGAACAGGGCGACCGAGGCGCCGAACTCGTACTCGCGGCTGAGGCCAGCAGCTTCGGAGATGTCGACGAACCGGCCGCCCTCGTTGCGCAGCAGATAGTCGGTGCCGAGGCACGACAGATATAGATCGGCGTCGCCGTCGTTGTCCAGGTCGGCGGCGGCGCCGGCAAGACAGTACGCCGAGATGTCGAGAGCGGCCGCCCGCGTGGCGTCGCTGAAGCGCAGACCACCGCGGTTGCGGTACAGGGCCTGGGTGGCTGCTTTGCCCTCGCGGCCCGGGAATGCCCGGCCGTTGAGAAACAGCAGGTCTTGCCTGTCGTCGCCGTTGTAGTCGAAGACCACGACACCGGCGCCCATGGTCTCGGGCAGCCATTTCTGGCCGAAGCCCCCGGTCTCGTGGGAGAAGGTGACGCCACTGGCTGCGGTCACGTCGACAAAGCGGCCGGACCCCTCGGCCGAAACGGCTGCCGGCGGAAGGAGCGGCAGGGCCAGCAGCAGGCCGGCGCATGGAGCTTTCAGGGCGGTTCTCATGGTCGATGGCGCAGCCTGCAAGCTCGCTGCCAGTCCGCAGCCGATCCTCTGTCCGAGTGCCGGGCAGGCGGATCGGGCGCCGGCAATCAGCCGCCCGCGCGGACTCCCGTCGGCGCGCCGGAGGGCAGCTCGGCGATCGACACCGAGTCGTGCTCGTGGATCGGCTGGCGCTCGTTGTTGTCGTGCGGGTTGTTCTTGCGGAACTCGCCGGTCAGGATCTGGCTCGCCTCGTCGGCTTTGAAGCGCTCGTACAGCGCCTGATGGTGACGCGAGCGCTCCAGCTCACCCAGACCCCGGTAGGACAGCATCAGGG
>CALZJC010000526.1 GCA_945787525.1 Thermoanaerobaculia bacterium
TTCACTCACGCCGGCGTCACCTCCGCTTTCTTCCGGCGCGACGGCGGCTTCTTCGTGCGCACCGACGGACCTGACGGCGACGTCCAGGAGTTCGGGATCGCCTACACGTTCGGCGCCGTTCCGCTGCAGCAGTACCTGGTGGAGTTCCCCGACGGCCGGCTGCAGGCGCTTCCCCTCTGTTGGGACACGCGCTCCGAAGGGGAGGGCGGCCAGCGCTGGTTCCATCTCTACCCGGACGAGCAGATCGCGCCCGGCGACCCGTTGCACTGGACCGGTCCGTTGTTCAACTGGAACTCCAGGTGCGCCGAGTGCCACTCGACCAATCTGAAGAAGAACTACAACGCCGCCGAGGACGGCTACTCGACCAGCTGGTCGGAGATCGACGTCTCCTGCGAAGCTTGCCACGGTCCGGGCTCGGAGCACGTTGCCTGGGGTCGGGCCGTGGTTCTCGAGCTGCCACCGCCAGAAGTCGAGCATATGGGCCTGGCGGTGCGCCTCGAGGATGCCGGTAGAGACAGCTGGATCATCAATCGCGAGACGGACAAGGGTGTGCGGCTGGCGCCGACCGTCCAGACCGAGGAGATCGAAACCTGCGCTCGCTGCCACTCGCGTCGCACGACGCTGACCGACGACTACGAGTTCGGCCGTCCTCTGGGAGATACCCATCGCCTGGCCCTGCTCGAGCCGGATCTCTACCACGTCGACGGCCAGATCCTGGACGAGGTCTACGTGCACGGCTCGTACATCCAGAGCCGCATGCACGCCGCCGGCGTCACCTGCAGCGACTGCCACGACCCCCACAGCCTGGGCCTGCTCTTCCCCGGCGACCAGGTCTGCGCTCGCTGCCACACGGCGGCGAAGTTTGACACCGCGGGGCACCACTTCCATGAACCGGGCACCGAGGGCGCCCACTGTGTGGACTGTCACATGCCGCCCAGGAACTACATGGTGGTCGATCCGCGGCACGACCACAGCCTGCGCATCCCGCGGCCGGACCTGTCGCTGGCCCTGGGCACCCCCAACGCCTGCAACGACTGCCACCGCGACAAGTCGGTCCGCTGGGCTGCCGACAAGGTCGCCGCCTGGTACGGGCCGGACCGACGCGCCGAGCCGCACTGGGGCGAGGCACTCTGGGCGGCGCGGCAGCGTCGCCCCGTTGCCGGTTCGCGGCTCCTTGCCGTGCTGGCCGACCCCGAGGTGCCGGCGATCGCCCGCGCCTCGGCGGTCAGCCTGATGCCGGGCTATCTCACGCCCGTCTCCCTGGGAGCCGTCGAAACCGCCCTGAAGGACGACGACCCACTCGTCCGACGGGCCGCCTTGACCGTGCTCGAGGCCGTCGACCTGCAGACGAGGCTGCGGCTGGGGTCGCCGCTGCTCGACGAGCGGGTGCTGACCGTGCGCATGCAGGCGGCCCAGCTGCTGGCCTCGGTGCCGGACAGCGAGCTCGGGTTCGGCCAGCGTTCGCTGCTGCGGAGTGCCCTCAACGACTACGAGAAGGCACAGCGCTACAACGCCGACCGGGCGGAGGGCCGCCTCAATTTGGGTTGGCTCGACATCCAGCGCCACCGGCTGGCGGAGGCCGAGCGTGAGTATCTGGTGGCGCTCGGGATGGCGCCCTGGTTTTCGCCCGCGTACGTCAACCTGGCCGACCTGTACCGCTTGATGGAACGGGAGTCCGAGGGCGAACAGGTGTTGCGCCGGGGCCTCGAGCGGGCGGCTGACAGGGCAGACGTCCACCACGCACTGGGCCTCCTGTTCGCGCGGGCGCAGCGCCAGAGCGAGGCGCTCGAGCAGCTCGAGCAAGCCATGCTGCTGGCGGCGGGCGTGCCGCGCTACGCATACGTCTACGGCATCGCGTTGAACTCCGCCGGTCGCACCGCCGAGGCTCTGGAAGTGCTGCATCGGGCTCACGAGGCCTCACCGATGGACCGAGAGATCCTGTTCGGTTTGGCGACGATCAGCCGCGACGCCGGTGCCGCGGCGGAAGCCCTCGCCTATGCCCACAAGCTCACTCAGCTGGCGCCCTACGATCCCGGTGTACGGCAGTTGGTGGCAGCACTCGAGGGCGCTTCCTGACCCACGGATCGAGCTTATACGGGGTCGAAGCGGTAACCGAGATAACGGAGTGCTGGACCTGAT
>CALZJC010000527.1 GCA_945787525.1 Thermoanaerobaculia bacterium
CTCATGTTGACTCCTTGGGCTCTGGGCCGCCGGTCAAGCGAAGGGCCGCCGCGACGGGGCTACCGCCTGGGCAGGGCCCGTGAGATCCCGCCGGCAGCGGGCAGCGAGTCAGCCGCAATCGACCACCCGGACCGGGGCATAGCCCTTGTCCGCAATGATGCACTGCCCGACGTCGCTGAGAATCCAGTCCAGATACTCCTTGATGGCGCCCTCGGGCTGACCAGCGGTGTACATGAACAGGGGCCGCGCGATCGGATAGCTGCCGTCGATGGCGGTGTCCGGCGACGGCGCCACGCAGTCGCCGCCCTCCTCGGCCATGACGCACGGCATCTTGACGTGCTCGTTGGCGTAGGCCAGGCCGCTGTAGCCGATGGCGCAGGGGGTGTTCTCCACCAGGTCGACCACGTCCTTCGAGCCGTGCATGTCGAGCGAGCCCTGCCTGAAGTCGCGCGTCTTGCCCAGCACCGACTCCTGAAAGTAGACGTAGGTGCCCGAGTTGTTCTGCCGGCTGACGCGCACGATCTCGTTGCTGTCGCAGCCGGGGATCGCCAGGTCCAGCTGGTCCCAGGTCTCGGTGGTGCCGCCCTCGCCGTAGATGTCGGCCAGCTGGGCGATGGTCATGCCTTCCGCCGGGTTGTCCGGGTGGATGAAGACCGCCAGGGCGTCGTAGCCCACCACCCATTCGACCGGATCGATGCCGTTGTCCTGCGCCGCTTGGATCTCCTTGTCCTTCATCTTGCGGCTGGAGTTGGCGATGTCGACGGTGCCGTTGATCATCGCCGAGATGCCGGTGCCCGAACCGCCGCCGGTGACCGCCACGGCCACGTTGGGCATCACTTCCTTGTACTCCTCGGCCCAGGCCTGGGCCACGTTGACCAGCGTGTCCGAGCCCTTGTTCTGGATCAGGGTGCGGCCGCCGCGGCCCCCGCCTTCACCCGAAGGACGGCCACAGGCCGCCACCAGCAGGATGACCAGCGCTACAGAGAATCGCTTCATGACGTCTCACTCCTCCAGATCGGTTTGCGTTCGACCAAAAGCTAGCAACGTCGCATGACGATCCTGTTACAGCGCGCCGCAAAAGCTGTTACAGCCCCCAGGGGCCAGGCCGCCCACCTTTCGGGAGGCACCACACTCCGCCCGCGGAGGTAGCGAGGCACCACCCCACCGGCTAGCGACCTGCAGGTCCCTCAGATGCTAGGTTGGCCTCCTCTCTTGAGGAGGAGGAATCGATGAGAACGACCAGCCCGATCGCGGGCCTGTTCGGCAAATCCCCGTTCAGACCCATGCAGGAGCACATGAAGGCCGTCGCGGAGTGCGTCGCTCAGACCGTGCCCCTGTTCGAAGCGCTGCACGACGGCGACCGGGAGAAGCTCCTGGCTGCCAAGGACGAGATCTTCAAGTTCGAGCAGCAAGCCGACGACATCAAGAACGAGATCCGCTCGCGTCTGCCGAAAGGGCTGTTCATGCCGGTAGACCGACGTGACCTGCTCGACCTGCTCAACGCCCAGGACTCCATCGCCGACACCGCCCAGGACGTGGCGGGCCTGCTGGATCTGCGCAGAATGGAGATCCCCAAAGCCCTGAAGGGCAAGATCCTGCCCTACGTCCAGCGAACCCTGGACGCGGTGACCAAGTGCGCCGAGGTGATCAACGAGCTGGACGAGCTGGTCGAGACGGGCTTCCGCGGCCGCGCCGGTGACCGGGTCGAGGAGATGGTGGACGCCCTGAGCGCCATCGAAGGAGAGACCGACGATATGGGCATGGATCTGGTGCGGACTCTCTTCGAGCACGAGGACGAGATGAAGCCACTTTCCGTTGTCTTCTGGTACGAGCAGATACAGCACATCGGCGACATCGCCGACTACGCCGAGGACGTTGGCGACCGCCTGCGTCTACTGATCGCCCGCTGAGGGCCGAAGAAGGAGCGCGCCTGTGGAATACACACTGATTCTGATGACCCTGGCCATCATCTTCGCCCTCTACATGACCTGGGGGGTGGGGGCCAACGACGTCGCCAACGCCATGGGCACGTCGGTCGGCTCCGGCGCCATCACGGTGAAGAAGGCGATCCTGATCGCAGCTGTCTTCGAGTTCGCCGGCGCCTTCCTGGCCGGCGGCCATGTAACCGGCACCATCCGGGTCTCTGGCTGATGGTGGCCAGCTACTACGGTTGGCCGGTATCCACTACGCACACCATCGTCGGCGCCCTGGTCGGTTTTGGCATGGTCGGCCTGGGAATGAGCGCGGTCGAGTGGGGCAAGGTCGGCAGCATCGTTGCCAGCTGGTTGATCTCGCCGTTGATCGGCGCCACCATCGCGTTTCTGCTCACCCAGAGCCTGCGCAAGTTCATTCTCGACACCGAGACACCGTTCGAGAACGCCAAGCGCTACGGCCCGATCTACGTCTTCCTGATGGGCATGCTGATCGCCCTGGTGACGATCTTCAAGGGGCTCAAGCACCTCAACCTGGAGCTCAGCACCGGGCAGTCGATGATCGTCGCGGTGATCATCGGCCTGGCGGTGGCGTTCGTCGGCCGGATCCTGCTGCGCCGCATCACGGTCGACCCCGACGCCGAAAAGGACTTCCACTACGCCGGCGTGGAGAAGGTCTTCGCGCCGCTGTGCGTTTTCACCGCCTGCTCGATGGCGTTCGCCCACGGCTCCAACGACGTGGCCAACGGCATCGGACCGCTGGCCGCCATCGTCAGCATCGTCAACACCGGCGAGGTGGCGCAGAAGTCGGCCCTGCCGCTGTGGATCCTGATCCTCGGCGGCACGGGTATCGTCATCGGCCTGGCCACCATGGGCTACCGGGTGATGAAGACGATCGGCACCAAGATCACCGAGCTGACCCCGAGTCGCGGTTTCTGCGCCGAGCTGGCCGCCGCCTCCACGGTGGTGCTGGCCTCGCGGCTGGGGCTGCCCGTCTCCACCACCCACATCATCGTCGGCGCCGTGCTCGGTGTCGGTCTGGCGAGAGGCATCGCGGCCATCGACCTGCGAGTGGTTGTCGGTATCGTCACCTCGTGGGTGGTGACGCTGCCGATCGGCGCGGCACTGGCAGCGTTCTTCTTCTTCTTCTTCAAGGGCGTATTCTTGTAGCCCTTGAGTGGCACTCGACTGGAGCTGGAACCCGTCCCGGATCTGCAGCAGATC
>CALZJC010000528.1 GCA_945787525.1 Thermoanaerobaculia bacterium
AGGCCGTGAAGCGCTTCGACCCCGAGATGCCGCTGCAGCTGCTGGTCACCTCCCTCGACCACGACGACTACGTCGGCCGGCTGGCGATCGGCAGGGTGTTCAACGGCCATATCCACAAAAGCCGCGAGGTGGCCCGCTGCCGTCTCGACGGCACGTTCCAGACCGTCAAGGTGGTCGAGCTCTACGGTTTCGACGGGCTCGACCGGACGCCGATCGAAGAGGCCGGTCCGGGCGACATCGTCGCCGTCGCCGGGCTGACCGAGGTTTCGATCGGCGAGACGCTGTCGGCCGTCGAACGGCCCGAAGCCCTGCCACACATCCGGGTCGACGAGCCGACCCTGGCGATGGAGTTCTCGACCAACACTTCGCCGGTGGCGGGCAAGGAGGGGACCCACGTCACCTCCACCAAGCTCAAGGAGCGGCTGCGCAAGGAGACCCTGACCAACGTCGCCATCCGGGTAGATGAGATTCCGGGCTCGGACGCCCTGCAGGTCGCCGGCCGCGGCGAGCTCCAGCTGGCCATCCTGATCGAGATGATGCGCCGCGAGGGCTACGAGTTCACCGTCGGCAAGCCGCAGGTCATCATCCGCCAGGGTGCCGGCGGTCCCGAGGAGCCGATGGAGGTTCTGACGGTGGACTGCCCCGAGGAGTCTATCGGCCCGGTGACCCAGAAGCTCGGGCCACGCAAGGGCCGCATGGTAAAGATGGTCAACCACGGCTCGGGCCGGGTGCGGATGCGCTTCGAGATCCCGTCGCGCGGCCTGATCGGCTTCCGCACCGAGTTCCTCACCGAGACCCGCGGCATGGGCATCATGAACCACCTGTTCGACCGTTTCGGGCCCTGGACGGGAGAGATCCCGCAGCGCACCACCGGCGCGCTGGTCGCCGACCGGGCAGGGCGGGTCACCGCCTTCGCCATCGACCACCTGCAGCCCCGCGGCAGCTTCTTCGTCGCCCCCGGCGACCAGGTCTACGAGGGCATGATCGTCGGCGAGCACTCCCGGCCCGGCGACCTGGACCTCAACATCACCAAGGAGAAGAAGCTCACCAACATGCGGGCGGCCTCGGCCGACCTGCTGGTGCGCCTGGTGCCGCCGACGCTCTTGAGCCTCGAGCAGTCGCTCGAGTTCCTCGCCGAGGACGAGCAGCTCGAGGTGACGCCTGAAGCATTCCGGCTGCGCAAGCGGGTGCTCGAGACCGGGCGGCGCGGCCTGGCCGCCAAGGGCAAGAAGCAGTAGCCCAGAGTCGGGTTCCGCCCCCGGCGAAGAGGGGCCTCTGATCCCGTCGCGGACGACCGAGGCCCCGCAATTGGCGGACGCTGGAGCGCCGGTGTCAGCGCGCCAGCCCGAATGGGTGGTGTGCCAACGCGGTCCGATTTGCTAGCCTTCCGCTCTCAGCAGCTTCATCGACCCGATCGACATGTCAGGGGGATCGGCGCGTCTCGGGTCCCATAGCCCAGAGGAGAGACACGATGTCTTTGACCGGATCGGTGCCCGAGTCGCGCATCCTGGCGACGCCCGCGTCGTTGGTCTGCAGCCTTGTCCTGGTTCTTGTGATCACCGTGGGAGCGGCGCCGGCCCTGGCGCAGTCGCCCCTCACCCTGGTCAAGAGCGGCACCCTCGATACGGGCCCCGACGGTGTGGCGAATCCGGGGGACACGATCGAGTACACACTCACGGTCGACAACCAGAATGAGTGCAGCTACGTCGACGTCGAGGTATCCGATCCGCTGTTCTCGCCCATAGCCTGTGATGGCGGCAGCAACCCGATCGGAGAGCTGGCCCCAGGTGGGTCGGAGGACTGCAGCGGCAGCTACGCGATCACCCAGGCCGACATCGACGCCGGCTTTCGCGACAACACCGCAACGGCGAGCGGCTGCCTGTTCTGCGATGGCGGAGTGGCAGCGCCGTGTCCGGAACTGGAGATCGCTGAGGGCAGCACCAACGTGCCGATCCCGCAGGTGAGCGGCATCGGTCTCGACAAGAGCGGCGTCCTGGAGGTCGGCGGCGACGGCATGGCGACCCCGGGGGACCTGATCACCTACTCTCTGACCCCCACCAACAGCGGCAACGTGCCCCTGACCACCGTGACGCTGACCGACTCCGAGCTTGCGAGC
>CALZJC010000529.1 GCA_945787525.1 Thermoanaerobaculia bacterium
CGCCGCCAGCGAGTTCTCGCGAGCCTGTCCGCGCTCCTCCTCCAGGTAGCGAGCGGCCCCCAGCACGGTCGCTGCCTGCCAGGAAGTCGGGCGCCGCGGAAGAATCGCCCGCGCCAGCCGGCGGGCAAGCCGCAGCCGGTCGATGCCGCGGCGCAGCTCATCCGCTCGCTCCGCCGCCGGCAGTTGGCGCAGCCGGCCACCGTCGACCTCGAACGCCAGCAGATGCCAGGCCAGAAGTGTGGCGGCTCGGGTTGGAACCGTCTCTCGGCGCAACTCGATCGCCAGGTGCGGCAGCTCTCGCGACAGCCCGGTCTCCGTGGCCAGCGCGGTGAGCCGGCGGTGGTTGTTGCGCCAGGCGAAGTACTCGGCGACCGACAGGGCAGCGATGGCCGCCGCCACCACGAGGACGATCTTCCTCACTGATGGCATCATAGCGCCCGTCCCGTGTCCGGATTCGCGCGAGTGCTTCGCCGGCTGCTCACCGACCACCGCCTGCACGCGTTGCTCTGGTCGCTGGTCGTGGCGGTCCTGCTCCTGGCGCCCGGCGACGATCTAGCGATCTCCGAGCGCTGGGATTGGCTCGACAAGCCGGCGCACGCGGCGCTCTTCGCGGTTCAGGCCGCGCTGCTGGCGAGCGCGCTCGGGGCGGAACGGCGACGCGGTCGAGAGCTGGCTGCAGCGCTCGTGTCCGGGCTCTATGCGGCCCTGCTGGAGCTTGCGCAGCTGTGGGTTCCAGGCCGCGGATTCGACTTTTGGGACCTGGTCGCCGATGCCGCCGGCATCGGCGCGGTGTGCCTCCTGCTCGGTTGGCGGCGTGCTAGCATCCCGCCCTCTCCTTGAGGCTCCACCATGCTTCAGACGCGGCCGCCCTACCGGATCCCCGACCACGTCCTGTCCCGCAAGCTGGACGACGAGATGGTGCTGCTCAACCTCGATTCCGGCGAGTACTTCGGCCTCAACGATACGGGTACGAGGGTCTGGGAGCTGCTCTCCGACGGGCGCAGCCGGGAAGAGGTGGTGGACTGCCTGACCGAGGAGTTCGAGGTCGAGGTCGAGACCGCTTCGGCTCACGTCATGACGCTGTGCAGCGAGCTCCTCGAGGCCGGCCTCCTGGCGGAGCGCGGCGAGGCTGAGGCCGGCTAGAATCGGGCGCCTCGAGGCGCCGGGGGCGGGCGAAAACCAGAGCATGAAGGTCATCGAGCATCTTTCCCGCGCCGCCGCGCCGCCGATCAGCTTCGAGATCATTCCGCCGCTGAGGGGCGGCAACGTGCAGAAGCTGCTGGGGCTGACCGAGGAGTTGGCGCGCTTCAAGCCGCCGTTCATCGACATCACCAGCCACGCCGCCGAGGTCGTCTATGAAGAGACCACGCACGGCATCATGCAGAAGGTCAAGCGCAAGCGACCCGGCACGATCGGCGTCTGCGCGCTGATCCAGAACAAGTACGGCATCGACGCGGTGCCGCATGTGCTCTGCCACGGCTTCACCCGCGAGGAGACCGAGGACTTCCTGATCGAATGCAACTACCTGGGCATCGACAACGTGCTGGCCATCCGCGGTGACGACAGCGGCTATCGCAAGCCGCTCCGGGCGGGCCGCAGCGTCAACGAATCGGCCCTCGACCTGGTGAGTCAGATCGACGCCATGAACCGCGGCCAGTTCCTCGAGGAGGACCTGCTGGACGCCGATCCCACCGACTTCTGCGTCGGCGTGGCGGGCTATCCCGAGAAGCACTTCGAAGCGCCCAACCTGGCCAGCGACATCCGCTTCACCAAGAACAAGCTCGAGGCCGGCGGGGAGTACATCGTCACCCAGATGTTCTTCGACAACCGGCACTACTTCAACTACGTGGAGCGCTGCCGCGAGGCCGGCATCGAAGTGCCGATCATCCCGGGGCTCAAGGTGCTGACCTCCAAGAAACAGCTCCGCACCATCCCGTCGAACTTCTATTGCGACATCCCCGCCGATCTGGCGGACGAGGCCGAGGCCGCCGAGAGCCGCAAGCAGGTCATCGAAGTGGGTATCGAATGGGCCGCCCGGCAGGCCGAGGAGCTGCTCGCGGGCGGCGCCCCGTCGATCCACTTCTACGTCATGCAGAACGCCAAGGCGGTGGCG
>CALZJC010000530.1 GCA_945787525.1 Thermoanaerobaculia bacterium
GATCTCACCCTCGTCGGTGAGCGCAACGAGACCAGCACCCAGCGCCGCCAACGAACCGCGCGAGGCGTCCGACATGCCTCCGCCGGCCCGGCGTACAGTTCGCAATATCGCCTGTAGCTCACGCGCCGGCGGCGGGCTTTCCGGGTCGAGCCACCGGACGAGCCGTTCACGGCAGCCGGGCTCGAGCTCCTGCGCCTCGATCCGGGCTCGAATGCCGGCCGCCTCATCGGCGGTCAGCTCGCCATCGGCCCAGGCGACGTAGATCAGCGGCAGAAACGGCAGTAGCGGCCGGTCGCGGCGCACCTCTGCCAGGGGATCGTTCTCGGCGGACATGGGCTCCTCCTGGCGAAGCTACGTGTGCAACCGGTGACCGGCCGCACCGAGAGCGTCCAGCGCCGTCGCCAGCGCCTCGCCGGGCACCAACAGATAGTCGGTGTCGAAAGTGGACAGGGCGAAGAGCGGCACTCTCGCCTTGGCCAGCGGCGAGGCCAGCGACGCCAGGACGCCGGTCAGCTCGAAGGCCAACGGCCCGCGCACTTTGAGGCAGCGCCAACCGAGCTCGCTGCGCGCAGCCTCCGGGACCGCGCTCTCGGGGCAGACCACCGAAAGCTCATCGGCGGTGTACGTGATCGAGTAGAGCGCACCCGCCGTCCACTCCGGGGCCGAGGACCCAGCGGGCAGCCGGCAGACAGCAAACGGCGACGGCAGCAGATCCAGATCGAGACGTCGGTCTGCCGGCAACGAGGGTCTACTCCCCCTCTCCGCCGCTCGGCTCCTCGACCTCGACCAGCAGGGCTCGCGCCTCCTCGGCCCGATCCGCCGGAACGCGGATGACCACACTCAAGCCGCGTCCCCAGCCGGTCCAACCGGCGACGGCCTGCCCGACGGGCCACAGCCCCATGATCTCGTCGCCCTCGACCACCGGCTCGATGCCGGCCGAGCGCAGCAGCCCCAAGATCACCGGCAGCAACGCCGGCTCGGAGATCTCGGTCAGCTCCACCAGGTCGGGCTCCGGGTGCGCCGGCTCGGCCGGCGGCTCGGGCGCCAGCGGCACCTCGCAATCGGCGCACTGGGCTACCCCCGAGTGGTACTCGGCCCCGCACTCGGGACAGAACAGCCCGCCGCCCCCGACCGCCGTCCCACCGGGCTCGAGAGGCTCCGGGGCTGCCGATGGCGCCGGCGCGTCCGGCGTCTCGGCCACCAGCCGCACTTCACACTGGGTGCACTCGGAGAACCCGCGGGGGTACGTGGCGCCGCATTTTGGACAGATCAATTCTCTCGCCTCCCGGCGCGATGGTATCCGACCGCTGTGAGAGACTGAGTCGAATCTGGATTCTCGCAGACAAGGAGGGCATCATGGTTCGATCCCGACGATCGGCACGACCCCAGCTTCTTCTCGCGGATAGCCACCGGATGCTGGTAATTCCGGTCCTGGTTGCTTCTCTGGCCTTCGCCGGCTGGGCGGCTGCGGAAGCCCCGACGCCGACCCTCGACCCTGCGGCAATCCGCTTCGATGTCGAGACCGAGGGACAGCGCTGGCTGCTGACCGTCTCGGGGCCCGGAGGCTTTTACGCCAGGGGCGAGTTCGGCGGCGGCACCGCCCCGGCGCTGTCGCTCGCCGGCAAGGATGGCGCTCTGCCCGCCGACGGCTCCTACATCTGGGAGTTGCGTCGGCTCGACGCGCAGCCTGGCACGGCTCGCGATCTGGTCCGTTCCGGAGCGTTCCACGTGGTGAACGGTCGGACACTCATGCCGGGCGCTTCGATCTCCGAGGGGGCCGAGCGCGGAAACCTAAGCGCTGCCAGCCCGGAGCCGCTCGCGCCGACGCATAGCGGCGACGTCACCATCGACGGCCGTCTATGCGTCGGCTTGGACTGTGCCGATATCGAGAGCTTTGGGTTCGAGGTGATCAAGATGAAGGACAACAACGTCCAGATCCGAGCCGAGGACACAAGCTTGATCGGCATCACCCACCCGAGCAACGATTGGCAGCTCAAGTTCAACGACTCGTTCACCCTGGCGACCGGAGGCACCGACTACTTCGGGGTCGAAGACCGAGGCAATGACGGCTCTTCCAGCACCGTT
>CALZJC010000531.1 GCA_945787525.1 Thermoanaerobaculia bacterium
TCTTCGTCCCAGAGGTAGTTGATGAGCTCGGTGACCGCCAGCGGCAGACCGCCGGTCCATTCGGTGAGCAGATCGGCCAGCCAGGGGCTCTCGTCGGCCGGAACCAGGGCGGCGGCGATCTCGCCGAGCGCTGCGGGTGAAAGGCGCCCGAGCGCCAGGCGGTCGACCGGTATGCCGATCTCGATCGCCGGATCCAGCAGCAACGGATGCCCCACACCTGGCGCGGTCAGGTCGACGGTGGCGACGAGCAGTATCGGCAGCTCCGCCAGCCGCGGCGCCAGCATCTGGAGCAGATCCAGGCTCTCCTCGTCGGCCCACTGCATGTCGCTCAGCATCAGGATCACGGGCGTCCTGGCGCCCTCGGGCTCTTTGGTCAGCTCGTCCAGCAGGGCTGCCATGGAGTTGGACAGCCGGCCGGCGTCGGTTTCGGAGGGGTGCAACGTGCCACCCAGAAGCTCGGGGTCGAGCGCCGCGAGCTGGGGCGCCAGCTGCGCCAGGTCCGAGATCACCCGGGCGTCGACACTCTCCGGGTCGAGCTCTTCGTCGGGCATCAGATCGGCGAATATTGTCGTGACGATCTCGCTCCACGGAGCGTAGGCGAGCGCCGGCGCGGCTTCGTAGGCGCGGCCACGAAGCACTCTCGACTTGCGCTGCGAGCTGGCGCCGTCGACGTGGGTTTTGACCAGCCGCGTCTTGCCGATCCCGGTCTCGCCGCTGATCAGCACCAGCCGGGCGCCGCCCTCGAGCACCTGCTGCCAGGAGGCCTGGAGCTCGGCGAGCTCCCCGCGCCGCCCGGCCAGGGGGATCAGCGGGCCGATCGTCTCCTCGCTCTCCTCCTCCTCGGGTAGCTGCTCCAGCAGAATCGACTGGTAGAGCGCCGTCGTCTCGGCCAGCGGCTCGACGCCCAGCTCCTGGTTGAGCAGGTTGCGCAACTCCTCGAACTGGGCCAAGGCCCGTGTCCGGCGGCTCGACAGCGCATAGAGACGCATCAGCTGCCGGTGCGCCTTTTCCGACAGGGGATCGATCGCCAGCAAGCGGCGCGCGTAGTGGATGCCCATGCGCGACTCGCCGCGTCGCAGGCAGGAGCCCACCAGCGTGTGGAACGAGGCCAACGCCGACTCGCGGAGCCGTTCCTGAGTGGTTACCAGCCACTCTTCGAACGGCGGGCAGTCGCGAACGAAGAAACCGCTCAGGAAGTCGCCGACGTACAGCCGGGCCGCTCGTCCGAGCTTCTGCGAATCGGGCTCGGCGCCGGCCATACCCCGCTCGATGGCGCGCTCGAAGTCGGTGACGTCCACCCAGACGTCGATCTCGGGGTGGAGCCCGATGTTCTGTCCCTCGCCGACCAGCAGGTCGGCGTTCAGATGGGCCTCGGCGAAGGCGGTGCGCAGGCTGTAGAGCACCTGTCGCAGATTGCGCCGGGCGCTGCTTTCGTCCTTGTCGGACCACAGCAACGTCGCGATGTGCTCACGGCTCAGGGCCTGGTCGCGGTGCATCGCCAGATAGGCGAGAAGCCCCCGCGCCTTCTGCGATTCGAAGCGGCGCAGGGCGGTGTCGCGGCAGCGGATATCGAAACCGCCGAGCAGACGAATCTCTATCTCACTCATCCGAGCCCCAGCCTCCAACGCGCCCGCCTCGAACGGTCGCAGACGCCCTTCCGGATTGGCGAATTGTAGCAAAGCTCCCGGTGAGTCCACCTGCCTCCTGACGATCTCCTGACGCTCGTCGGCTACTTTCTGGTGCGAAGGAGCGTTCGGGACCGCAGGTGTCCCGGTCGATCCGAACCCCGGGAGGCCGCGAATGGCAGGAAAACGTCAAGCACTACCTCAACGAGGCTTCACAGCTCGGTGAGCTGGTCCAGCGAGGTGTGCAGAAGTCCGCCGGCGAAGCGTTGCTGGCCGACGGCGAACGCAGCTTCGAAGCCGGCTGACGCCGCTGGCGTGGTAGGATCCGGCCGGTAAGTCGCCGCCAGACCCTGCGCCCTATGCCGAGGAAGCTTCGCCACGCTCTCATCTGCCGACCGCGCGGCCGAGCAGGAGAATAGTCGGCTGCTGGCGGTGGCCGAAGGGTAGCTGATCTGCATGTCAGGCGTCGACGATCACCGGCGACTCACCGAGATACCCCTGTTCGAGGGGCTCGACGACAGTGACCTCGCGCGGCTCAATCAGAGGCTGCTGCGCAAGAGCTTTCGTCCCGGCACCTTCATCATCACGGTGGAGAAGACCGGCGAGCTGGTCTACATGCTGCTCGAGGGCACGGTGAAGATCTTCGTCGATCAGATCGACGGCTCCGAGGTGATCCTCGCCTTTCTCGGCTCCGGCGACACGTTTGGCGAGATGAGCCTGCTCGATAGCGCCGGCCGCTCGGCCAACGTGCTGGCCTTGGAGCAGTGCTCCTGCCTGGCGATGAACCGTTTGGCGTTCAGCGACTGCCTGCGAACGATGCCGCATCTGAGCTACAACCTGGTGCAGCTGCTGACCGGGCGCCTGCGTCTGGCCAACGAGCAGATCAAGGCGCTGTCGACACTCGACGTGCGCGGCCGGGTGGCACGCCAGATCCTGGCTTTCGCCCATCAGTACGGGCGCGACGATCTGGAGGACGGCATCCGGATCCCGCTGCGACTGACGCAGTCGGATGTGGCGGCGCTGGTGGGCGCGTCGCGCGAGCGGGTCAATCAGGTGATCGTCGATTTCAAGGAGAGCGGCTTCATCTCGGTGGATCCTCGCCACCACATAACGGTTCACGACCAGGACGCCCTGGTGAGCCGCTGTCAGTAGCGGATGGCAGCCTCCTATGACTGCGGCCGCTGCCCGGCGTACTGCTGCTCCTACCCGCGGGTGATCGTCTCCAAGAGAGACCTCAAGCGGCTGGCGCGCCACTTCGGCCTCGACCTCGAGACGGCGCGGAGGAGGTTCACCAAGAAGGGCGAGAAGAAGGGGGAGCGGGTTCTCCGCCACCGCAAGGACCACATCTACAAGAGCGTCTGTCGCTTTCTGGATCGGCAGGACCGCAGCTGCACGGTCTACGAAGCGCGACCCAAGATATGCCGCCAGTATCCCGGCGAGCCGGCCTGCGGCTACTACGATTTCCTGAGTTTCGAGCGCCGGGCCCAGGAGGACCCGGAGTTCATCCCCTCCGCCTGATCCCGACCGGTGCTGCGCACGCTCCACGTCCGTAACCTCGCGGTCCTGGCCGACGTCGAGGTCGAGTTCGGTGCCGGCCTCAACGTGCTCACCGGCGAGACCGGCGGCGGCAAGTCGATCGTCGTCGACTCGCTGGCGTTACTGGCGGGGGCGCGCGCCAGCACCGAGTTGATCCGCGCCGGCGCCGATGCCCTGTCGGTGGCCGGGGTCTTCGCGCCTCTCGGGGCGGCTGAGCGGCGGCTTCTCGCCGCCGCCGGTCTGGACACGGACGAGGAGCAGCTGCTGGTGCGTCGCGAGGTGCACCGAGAAGCTGCCAACCGGGTCTTCGTCAACGATCATCCGGTCACCCTGCGGTTGCTGGGCGAGTTGACCGCCGGCCTGCTGCGCATCCACACCCAGCGCGAGGAGCTCGGCCTGCTGGCGCCCGAGGTGCAGCGCGCCTGGCTCGATCGCAGCGGCGGCGTCGCTGCCGCCGAGTTGACCCAACGCGTGGCGACCGCGCAAGGGGAGTACCGAACCCTGGCAAGGCGCCTCGAGAGGGTTAGCGGCGACGAGCGCCAGCGCCGCGAGCGCCTCGACCTGCTGCGCTTT
>CALZJC010000532.1 GCA_945787525.1 Thermoanaerobaculia bacterium
AGCAGGAAATCGTCGCCCCCAAAGCGGCCAAAGACATCGTCGGTGCGGATGTTGTCAGTCACCAGGTGAGACAGCAGGCGCAACAGATGGTCGCCGGCGATGTGGCCGTTGGCGTCGTTGTAGTTCTTGAAGTGATCGATGCCGCGCAGCAAGACGGCTACCTTCCGCCACCCTCCTCCGCCGCCGTCATTATGCGGTCCAGACGGTAGTTGAGGACCCGTCTGTTGAAGACGCCGGTCAGCGGATCGACGTCGGCAGCCGACTTCGTCTCGACAAAGGTCGCCATGTTGTTGAGGGTGAAGGCGCCCATCTGGGCGATCAGCCGCAGAATCGCCTTGGCCCGGGTCTGGGACTTGCCGGGCCGGGACAGCGCGACGACGCCCATGGTGCGATTGACCTGCACCATCGCCGCCGCCAGGTCCGCCGGGAATCCGGCCAGCCCTGCCGCTCCGGCCGAGACGTAGGGCTCGAGCTCCGCCCGCTCCAGGATCTCGCCGGTCTCCGCGGCATGCCCCAGGGCACCCTCCCCGATGGCGATCTCCATGCCCGGTTTGTAGGGCGAATTCGACGGCGTGACCGGCCCTCCGACCGAGACCCAACCCGCGGAAAGTATCCCACAGGGCCGCGGCCGGCGGCAAAAGAAGACGGCCGGCGGCTGTCGCCGCCGGCCGGGAGCATCTTGCGATGCGGGAAGGCTAGTTGCTAGGCCAGTTCGCCCAGTTGGCGCAGTGGCCGCCGTTGTCGGTGCCGAGCAGGCCCCGGCGCGGGCCGACGTAGACGGCATTCATCACCGCCTCGGGCGCGAACTTCAGGTTGCCCTTGTTGTCGAGGAAGACCTTGCCGAAGTGGGCCTGGCTCAGGCCATGGCCGATCTCGTGCAGGGCTACCGTCTCGACGTCGATGTTGCTGACCCCGTCGTCGGCCCAGACCCGCGGCGGGCCGAACGTGCCAACGAATGGGTCGTAGTAGATCTCGCGCAAGGCGGTATCCCCGCGCTTGTCGTTGTTGATGTCGGTGAAGACCGGCGTGGGCGCGCAGGGCGCGCAGAAACCGAACGTGAAGGTGACGCCGATCGTGCCGCCGGCGAACTCGAGGTCCCGCCAGCCGGCGTGCTGTACGTCGGCGAAGGCGAAGCCGTTGACACCAGCAACGAGGCCGATGTCGATGCCGAAATCCGGATTGCGGACCAGCGGCAGGTTCGAGCAGCTCAGGCCGTCCCAGCTGTTGGTGGCACGAACGATCGCGGCATCGGTCTGTGCCTGCGTGAGACCACCCGCGAACGGCACGGCGTCGCCCGTGGTGTCGATGGCGTAGGTGATGCCTCCCGAGGGGTCGCCCCAGGCCCGCCGGGAGTCGAACGGCACGAAATCGAACGACAGGCGCTTGTTACCCACGTCGTTGGCGATGACCGTGTTGCCCTGGGCATTGACGTCGCCGGTGACGTAGTCGGCCATCACGGCGCGGTAGTCGGCGCCTTCCGCGGCCAGGGAGGCGTTCATTCCATCCATCATGGCCAGCAGGGAGTCTTCGACCTCGTCGGCGAAGGCGCCGGCTGGCGCGAGCAGCGCACCTAGCGCCAGCACGATCACAAAACGATGGATCCAGTTCTTTCTCTGCATGCAAACCCTCCTCTACTTGCGCGGCTGCTGCCGCAGGTTTCCGTGGAACCGGTTCATAGCAGGCCTTTGTGAATCAGACCCGATCTATGCAGCGAAATCGGACCTGCTTATCAGCTGACAGATCGCCAGTTGCGGCTCTCTGACCGGGGAATGCCAGGTGTATATCAAATCCGTCCGAGTGGGACAAATAGACCGCCATCAATACTTGAACTGGTTGACGGCGCCGCAGAGAGTCCACCGGTCGGACGCTTCGCTTCGATCCCGCTCGGCTATACTCACGCCCGGCAGCTTGCGCCTCTGCGAGAGCTTCGACCCATGTACGGAACCCGAGAAGAGGTCACCCTCGCCCGCGAGGTGACGGCCATCCAGATCCCCGACGGCAACAAGGTGAGCCTGGCCGAGGGTACCCGTGGCGTCATCACCCAGGAGCTGGGCGCCAGCTTCACGGTGATGACCGAGT
>CALZJC010000533.1 GCA_945787525.1 Thermoanaerobaculia bacterium
CACCGCCGTTGTTGAGCCCCAGGGAGCCGCCCGAGGCGGTCTGCACCAGGCTGTTGCCGAAGGCGCCGCTCGGGCCGCCGCCCCCAAAGACCACGACCGAGCAGCCGTCGAGCACCACCGAGCCGGCGGGGAAGGTGTGGCGCACGGTGAAGCCATCGGCCAACGTCCAGCCCGAGATGTCCATATCGCCGCCGGTGTTGTTGACGATCTCGACGAACTCGTCGTCGGAGAAGTCGCGGGTACCGTCACCGTTGGCGTCGCCCGCGGCGCCCGAGGCCGGATCGGCGTGGATCTCGTTGAGCACCCAGGGATTGGGGCAGCCCGAGAAGTTGGTGCCGTCGATCCGCGTGCCCGGCGAGAAGAGCGCGCCGCCTGAGCCGGTGGCCACGCTGTGCTTGACGTAGGCAGCGCCGGTGATGTCCGGGTCGAGGGTCAGCGACTGGTTGTCGCCGCCCGCCGAGCCGTAGCTCGCCACGGCCACGTCGCTCGAGCCGTCGCTGAAGGTGACGGTGTCGCCGCCGTTGTTGAGGCCCAGGGCGCCGCTCGAGGCGGTCTGCACCGTCATGTTGCCGAAGCTGCCGCTGGGCGAGCCGCCACCGAAGACGACAAAGCCGCAGCTGTCGGGGATCACCGTGCCGGTCGGGAACGTGTGCCGCGCGCTGAAGCCGTCCGCCAGCGTCCAGCCCGAGATGTCGATGGCCGCGCCGCTGACGTTGACGATCTCGACAAACTCATCATCGCTGAAGTTGGCCGTGCCGTCCCCGTTGGCGTCGCCGGCAGTGGAGTCGGGATCGGCGTTGATCTCGTTGATCACCCAGTCGGCAGCCGGAGCCGCACCCGGGGTAGCGGCCGCCAGCTCCCAGGTCACCGAGAGGTCCTCGGAGGTCTCGTCGCTGCCGGTGACGCCGTTGCCGCCGGCCTGGCTCTCGACGCCCTCGTTGAAGTCGACCCGGGTGAACGAATCACCCGAGGAGTGCGAGCCGCCGGAGACGACATCCTGGATCGGGATCGCCGTGTCGTCGAGATAGGTCGAAGCGACCGCGTCGCCATCGGGGCCATCCACCGATACGGCGGTCTTGTCCACCGCTTCGACCTTGTCGCCCCAGACCGCGTAGTCGATGTCCTGCACCAGGTCGGAGGCGCCGTCCCAGGTGTAGAGGATCACCACCTCGCCCGCGTTGGAGAGGCCACCCTGGCCACCGATCGAGCCCGGCAACGCCTCACGCATGTCGGGCACCGCGTCGGCGCCGACGCCGTCCTCGAACAGCTCGTAGGTCGGGTCGAAGCCGTACTCGGCGAAGAAGTCGTCCGAGCCCGGCAGCGAGACCGTCTGGAACTCGCCCGGGACGATCGAGGCGCCGTCGGGGAAGCGGGCGTGGAAGTCGCCGAAGCTGCCGCCGCCGGCGTTCGAGCCGGTGACGATGTTGTAGTAGTAGGTGCCGCCGCCGGCGAACGTGGCGTCGGTCAGGTAGACGTCGGAGAGGTCGATTGCGGTACCCGTCGGGTTGTGGATCTCGATGAACTCGCCGGCCGTCGGGGTGACGACGATCTCGGAGAGCAGCAGATCGGGCACCGGCTGCGGCAGCTCGCAGGCCGAGTAGGCGCCGATCGGGAATGGCGTCGCCGCGGTGGCGTTGCTGCTCTCGCCGTCGAGAGCGTTGGGGCCGCTGAACGACCAGTTGGCGAGGACGAAGGTCGTGCCGTCGGGACCGGTGCCGTGGTCGCGGTAGGCCCAGCCGTCCAGGTACTCCCAGGGCTCGCCGGTGCCGTCCGTGTTGATGTCGCCGAAGATGTCCACGACACCACCCGACATGAACAACTCGATCGCGTCATCGCCGTTTATCGATGCCGCGCTGCTGACGTACTGCGGCGAGAAGCCGAAGAAGGAGGAGAAGCCGGCCGCCTGCGAGGCTACATAGAGGAACGTGCCGGCGCTTACCGGCCCGCTGGGAAAGGTGAACTCCTCGCCGTCGCTACCGCCGCCGTTGTTGGCCGAGCCGATGCCATAGGTGCTCAGATCGGCGATATCGGCGGTCACACAGAGCTCGACTGCCTTGGGCACGCCACCGCTCA
>CALZJC010000534.1 GCA_945787525.1 Thermoanaerobaculia bacterium
GCCTTGAGGGTCTCGACCACCTGGCGCACGGGCAGCTGCACGGGCCGATACTACCGCCTCACTTCCGCTCCCGGCGCCACCCCCCGCAACCGCTCTCCCCGTGATAGAAAAAGCCCCTCATGACAACGATCTCGACAACTCCACGACGCCCCGGTGCGGCCGCGCTGCTGACCATCGCTCTGACCGCCGCCTGCGCCGGCCAGGCCGCGGAGGCGCCGCCGACCGTGCTGGTGATCCACGGCGGCGCCGGCACGATCACCCGCACCGAGATGACTGCCGAGCGCGAGGCCGCCTACCGCGCCAAGCTGACCGAGGCGCTCGAGACGGGGCATCAGATTCTGGCCGCCGGTGGCGCCGGTCTCGACGCGGTCGAGGCGACGATCCGTGTGATGGAGGACTCGCCGCTGTTCAACGCCGGCAAAGGCGCCGTCTTCACCGCCGCCGGCCGCAACGAGCTCGACGCCTCGATCATGGACGGTGCGAGCGGCAAGGCGGGCGCCGTCGCCGGCGTCACCACGGTGAAGAACCCGATCTCGGCCGCCCGGGCGGTGATGGAAAAGACCTGGCACGTGCTGCTGGCGGCGGACGGCGCCGACGCTTTCGCCGCCCAGGCCGGCCTGGAGACCGTCGAGCCGGGCTATTTCTTCACCCAGCGGCGCTGGGACGCTCTGCAGAAGCGGCGCACGGGCGACGGTCTCGAGCCCCTGCCGGCACCCGCCGCGGCCGCCCGGACCTCTCCTGCAGGCCCCGCCTACGGCACGGTGGGCGCCCTGGCGCTCGACGCCAAGGGACAGCTGGCCGCCGGCACCTCGACCGGCGGCATGACCAACAAGCGGTACGGGCGGGTCGGCGATTCGCCGATCATCGGCGCCGGCACCTGGGCCGACCAGCGGTGCGCCACCTCGGGCACCGGTGAGGGCGAGTACTTCATTCGTCTCGGCGTCGCCCGCGACGTCTGCGCGCGCCTCGCCTACCTGGAGCTGAGCCTGGCCGAGGCCGCCGACCAGGTGATCCACGGCGCCCTCAGCAAGGCCGGCGGCACCGGCGGCGTAATCGCCCTCGACGCCGGCGGCAACGTCGCCATGCGGTTCAATACCGAGGGCATGTACCGCGGCTGGATCGGCACCGACGGCGTGGCCCACGTCTCGATCTATGGCGACGAGGAATAGCCGGGCCTCTGCTATTCTGCGCCCGGTGCCCGTCGTTCGGGCGCCACACAGCCCAACTTCAACCGCCAGCAAGGAGATTCGACCATGCCCGTACGTTCAGCCAGCGCCGTCTGGGAAGGAACCCTCATCGACGGCAAGGGCACAATGAAGATGGCCAGCGGCGCCTATGAAGGCGCCTATTCCTTCGGCTCCCGCTTTCAGGAAGAGCCCGGCACCAACCCCGAGGAGCTGATCGCCGCCGCCCACGCCGGCTGCTTCTCGATGGCACTCTCGGGCGGTCTGGGGAAGTCGGGCTTCAACGCCACCCGGATCGCCACCTCGGCCCGAGCCACCCTGGCCAAGGTCGGCGAGGGTTTCCAGATCACCCGCATGGAGCTGACCACCGAGGCCCAGGTGCCCGGCCTCGACGAAGAGACCTTCCAGCAGCACGCCGCCGGCGCGAAAGAGAACTGCCCGGTGTCGAAGGCGCTGGCCGGTGTCGAGATCAGCCTCGACGCCAAGCTGGTCGGCTAGAGCCTGACCTTCTCTCCGATCGTCGCAGCGAGACGTCGTAGGCTGCCTGAAGATGCGAGGCTTGCGACCGAGGGACACCGCAAGCGTGCTCGAAGCACGCTGAAAGGATGCCCGACAGGAGCGTAACGCTGCAGATTCTGGCAGCTACGGCGTTTCGTAGACGATTGGTGAGAAGGGCAGGCTAGAGGGCAGGGCTAGCGGTAGCCTCGCATGGCGCGGCCGGTCGGCAGGTAGACAAAGACCGGCTCGGCCGCGCCGCCCGCCGCCGGCCTGGCGTCGGCCCGCCGGCGGCAGTAGAGGGCTTCGGCCACGCCCGCGTAGGCGTCCAGGCGATCGTAGTCGGTCGCGGTGAGGTGACGGTAGAGCAGCCCCTCCGCCTGCCGACCCGGC
>CALZJC010000535.1 GCA_945787525.1 Thermoanaerobaculia bacterium
AGCGCCGCCACCAGGCCGTTGTGCCCGGCGCCGATGACCACCACGGGGCCGCTCACCGCAGTCCTCCGAGCATCGCCCGGGCGCAAAGCGCCCCCGGCGCCGCCATCAGACCACCCCCCGGATGAGTGCCCGAGGCACACATCCAGAGCCGCTTGACCGGCGTGCGGTACTCGGCCCAGCCGGCTGCCGGCCGCTGGAAGGCCAGCTGCTCGAGGCTGAGCTCGCCGTGGAAGATATTGCCCTCGGTCAGGCCGTACGTCTGCTGCAGGTCCCAGGGCGTGATCACCTGGCGGTGCAGGATGAGGCTCTCGAGGTTGGGGATGTATTCGCTCAGCGTGCGGATCACCGTGTCGCCGAACTCCTCGCGCCGCCCCTCCCAGGCCTCCGGACCGGGCGCCAGGTGGTACGGCGCGTACTGGACGAAGATCGACATCACGTGCTTGCCCGGCGGCGCCACGCTGGGATCGGTGAGCGACGGGATGACCACGTCCATGAACGGCTGGCGCGAGAAGTCGCCGTACTTGGCGTCGTCGTAGGCGCGCTCCAGGTAGTCGACGCTGGGGGCGATGGTGATATCGCCGCGCAGGTGGATACCCCCCCCGGGCAGGCAGGCGAACTCGGGCAGCCCGTCGAGGGCCAGATTGACCTTGCCCGAGCTGCCGCGCATCTTGAACCGCCGCAGAGAGGCGGCGAAGTCGGGCTCCAGGTGCTCCTCGCCGACCATCCCGAAGAAGGTGCGGTGGGGGTCCACCCCGGAGACGACGGTCTTGGCGGCAATCTCCTCGCCATCGGCCAGTACCACGCCGGTGGCGACGCCGTTGCGCATCAGGATCCTCTCCACCGGCGACTCGGTGCGGATCTCGACGCCGAAGCCGCGCGCCGCGCTGGCGATCGCCTCGCTCATGGCGCCGGTGCCGCCCCGCGCCAGGCCCCACGAGCGGAAGGCGCCGTCGATCTCGCCCATGTAGTGGTGCAGCAGCACATAGGCGGTGCCGGGCGACCGCACGCCGAGAAAGGTACCGATGATGCCGCTCACCGCCATCGGCGCGATCAGCCGCTCCGACTCGAACCACTCGGAGAGGAAGTCGACCGCGCTCATGGTGCTCATCTTGAGCGCCAGCGCCGCCCAGTCCTCGCCCCGCCCCAGCAGCCGGCGGCCAAAGCGCCCGAGGCCGATCAGCTTGCGCGGGTCGAGCGTCATCGGGTCGAAGGCCGGCGCGTCGATCATCGGCTTGACCAGCCGCCCCAGCTCGCCCATCGCCTGCCCGAACTCGGGGTAGATCTCGGCGTCGCGGGGCGAGAAGCGGGCGATCGCCCGGCGGGTGCGCTCGGGGTCGGCATCGCGCAGCAGATAGGAGCCGTCGGGGTGCGGCGTGAAGGTCGACTCGAGAGGCAGGATCTGGAGGCCGTGCCGAGGCAGCTCCAGATCGCGCAGAATCCAAGGCCGGAGCAGGCTGATGACGTACGAGCAGGCGGAGAACTTGAAGCCCGGATGCACCTCCTCGGTGACCGCGGAGCCGCCAAGCAGATGGCGGCGCTCGAGTACCAGCACCCGGCGCCCGGCCCGCGCCAGATAGGCGGCGCAGGTCAGCCCGTTGTGGCCACCGCCGACGACCACGGCGTCCCAGATGGACCGGCTAACGCCCAGCGATGGCCTTCTTTCTCGGCGGGTCGAAGAACGGCGTCGGCGTCACCCGGGCGGAGACGGTGTGGCGCTCGTACTCGACGGTGTGCTCGACCCGCAGCCGGTTGCCCTCGCCGGCCCACGGCGTGCGCACCGAGGCCAGGGCGATCATGCGCTTGAGGATCGGCGACCAGGTGTGGCTGGTCACCTGGCCCACCTGACGGCTGTCCGAGTAGACCGGCAGCGGCTCGCGGCAGGCATGGGCGGGCAGCGCCGGCGGCAGGTCGTAGCGCTCGTAGAGCGCCTCGAGCTCGGGCCAGTCCATCTCCAGACCGACCAGCTGCCAGACCGAGCCGTTCCGCGTCTCCGCCTCGAGGGCCGCCTGGCCGACGAACGGCGCCCGCTCCAGCTTCATGTCGAGCGCGTCGAGGCCGGCCGGCTGGATGCCGTAGGGCCGGCCAGCGTCGATCAACCGATCCCAGAGAGCCACCGCCCGGGCGCTCTCCACCCAGACCTCGTAGCCCAGATCGCCGGTGTAGCCGGTACGCGAGATCCAGACGTCGAGCCCGTCCAGTTCGGCGCGGGTAATGCGAAAGAACCGCAGCCGGTCGAGCGCCGCGTCGGTGCAGCTGGCGAGAATGTCGCGCGACGTGGGCCCCTGGATCGCCACCGCCGCCAGACGCCGGCTCGAATCCTCGATGGTGACGTCGTAGCCGCGCGCCAGGCCCTGGAGCCAGTGGTAGGTGGGATCGGCGGCCGTGACCCGGAAGTAGTCGTCCTCCAGCCGGCTGACGGTGCCGTCATCCACCACCTTGCCGGCGTCGTCGCACCAGCAGGTGTAGCCCACCCGGCCCACCTTCAGCCGGCGCACGTTGCGCACCATCATGCGCGACAGCAAGGCCGCCGCGTCGGGGCCGTAGACCTCGTACTTGTACAGCGGCGTGACGTCGATCAGGCCCGCCGCCTCGCGGAAGGCGAAGTACTCGCGGTCGTGGGTGGTGTCGAAGGAGCAGACGGCGTGGTAGCCGGCCCAGTCCTTCCACTTGTAGCTGGTGCAGAGGGGGGCCGTCCGCTCGTGGAAGGGCGACGGTATCGGCATCGTTCGGAGTCTATCTCGGCGGCTTTCGGCTTGGCGGAGCGGGGCGAGTGAAACGGAGGCGTTGATGCGCGCATTGCCGGTCTCAAGGGGCGGCCGGGGCTCTTCCCTCCGGTCGGCTTTTCAATCCGTCAGGGAGGGT
>CALZJC010000536.1 GCA_945787525.1 Thermoanaerobaculia bacterium
TCTACGAGCTGTCGGCCCTGCGTCGCGAGGTGGATTTCTGGCGCGCCCTCGGCGAACGCCTGCAGGCGGATCTCATCCTGGCGGGCAGCCTGGACTTCGACGTCCAGGATCGCAGCGGCTACCGCACCGAGGCCTACACTTCGCCCTACGACGGCCGCACCTACTACCGGCAGGTGCTGGTGGAGGAGACCGGCTTCGAGTTCGACATCGTGATGCAGGTCTACGACGGCCGCACGGGAGAGCTGCTGTACAACGACAACTTCAAGGATTTCAAGCGCTTCGAGGGTGAGCGGACCGACCCGCTGACCGGCATGTTCGAGAACCTCTACGCTCTGGAGAGCCGTATCGCCGGCATCTTCGTCCAGAAGCGGGTCGAGACGAACCGCGTGCTGTTCACCCAATGATGCGCAAGGCCCGATGATGGCAAAGGAGAGTGCCGTGAGGGGACGATGTCAGCTTCTGGCGACGTCGATGGCGTTGGCGGCCGTGCTGGGTCTGCTGCTGCCGGCGGCGAGCGTGGCGCAGTTCGGCAAGAACAAGATCCAGTACCGGGACTTCGACTGGAAGATCTACCACTCGCCCCACTTCGATGTGCACTACTACGAGGAGGAGGCGGACCTGCTGCAGAAGGTGGTGTCGTTCGCCGAGAGTGCCTACGACAATCTGTCGCAGGAGTTCGACTATCAGATCAAGCAGCCGACGCCGCTGATCTTCTACGAAACGCACTCGGCGTTCGAGCAGAACAACATCATCATGAACTTCATCCCGGAGGGCATCGGCGCCTTCGCGTCGCCGGTGCGCAACCGGATGGTGCTGCCGGTCGATCTGCCCGATCCGCAGCTGTTGGAGCTCATCCTGCACGAGCTGACCCACATCTTCCAGTACAACATCCTGTGCGGCGGCGGCGGCACCGGCAGATGCGCCGCCGCGGCGCCGCCGCAGTGGTTCATGGAGGGCATGGCCAGCTACATGGCCAAGGACGAGTCGGCGCGCGATCGCATGTACCTGCGCGATGCGGTGGTCAACGACCGCATCCCGGCGATCACCTCGAACCAGGTGAGTGGCTTCTTCGCCTACCGCTTCGGTCACGCGGTGTTCGATTTCATCGAGGAGAAGTACGGCAAAGAGTCGATTCGTGACTTCATGATCGAGATGCGCAACACCATCGGCGCCCGGGTCGGCCGCGCGGTGGAGCGCACGTTTCGCATGGATCCGGAGGATTTCGACGGTGAGTTCCGCCGCTGGCTGCGCAAGCGCTATCTGCCCGAGCTGCTGGAGACCGGCGAGCCGGCTGACTTCGGCCGGCCGTTCCGCACCGGCCGCGGTGTCAGGAGCGCCGAGGTCTCGCCTGCCGCCTCGCCTTCCGGCGATCTGGTGGCAGCGTTCTCGACCGCCAAGGGCGACCTCGACGTGGTGCTCTTCGACGCTCGCGAGCGCGAGCTCCTGCGCAACCTGACCAAGGGCTGGTCGGCCGACTACCAGTACTTCGTGGTGCAGGACCTGGCGGTGGCTCGCCGCGGCGGCAATGACCTGGTCTTCTCGCCCGACGGCAACACCCTGGCGTTCTTCGCCCGCCAGGACCGGGGGCGCAAGCTGGTCCTGATCGACGTGCTCAAGGGCAAGATCACCCGCAGCGTGGAGATGGACGTGGAGCAGCAGGTCGGGCTCTCCTGGAGCCCTGACGGCGCCAGCATCGCCTTCGGTGGCCACCGGGAGGGCCGCTTCGACATCTTCGAGGTCGACGTCGCCAGCGGCGCCATCAGCAGCGTGACCGAGGACGGCGTCTACGACCAGTCGCCGGCCTACTCCCCCGACGGCAAGTCGCTGGTCTTCAGCTCGGTGGTCGGCGGCTACGCCAAGCTGTTCCGGGTAGATCGCGACGCCCCGGCCGAGCGTTTCCAGCTGACCCGGGGAGAGTCCAACGAGACCGATGCGATCTACTCGCCCGACGGCGAGCGCATCTTCTTCACCTCCGACCGCTCGGGGGCGGACAACATCTACAGCCTCGAGCTCGCGTCC
>CALZJC010000537.1 GCA_945787525.1 Thermoanaerobaculia bacterium
GTATTGGCCGCCATAGACGACCCCACCCCGCACGCAGCGGGCGGCCGCGAAATCCAAGTCCGCGTCGGGCGCGACGACGACCGCGCCGTTCCCGCCGAGCTCCAGAGCCACCTTCTTCTTGCCGGCGATCGACTTGATGTGCCAGCCGACCTTGTCGCTGCCGGTGAAGGTGACGATCGGAACTCGGTCATCCTTGACCAGCTTTTCAGCCAAATCGATCGGGCAATGGACGACGCGCAGCGCACCGTCCGGCAAACCCGCTTCGGCCAGCACCTCGGCCAACAAGACGGAGGTCAGCGGCGTCTGCGGCGCGGGCTTGAGGAGCACGCTGCAGCCGACCGCGATCGCCGGCGCGACCTTGTGCAGCACGAGGTTCAGCGGAAAGTTGAAGGGGGTGATCGCGAGGACGGGTCCGATCGGAAAGCGCCGGGCGATGCCGATTCGGCGGCGCAGTGCGGCGAGGGCGTCGAAATCCGCGGCGGACAAATCCAGCGGGCGGCCGTCGGCGCTGGCCGTCTGATACTCGAAGACCGCTCCGTCGACATCGAGGGGCACTTCCTCGCCATGAAAGGCGCGCGCCTCACGTGCGGCGTTGCGTAGGTTGAAGAGCGAGCGCGAAACTTCGCCGCGCGCATCGTAGAGCGGCTTGCCCGCCTCGGCCGCGATCAGGCGGACGAACTCGTCGCGCCGGCGGTCGATGATGTCCGCTGCACGCTCCAGGATGTCGGCACGGACGAACCGCGGCAGCCGCTTCATGACCTCGAAGCCCCGAATGACGTCCTCGACCGCCGCCTCGACCGCGGCGGCGTCGGCGACCGGCATACGGCCCACTTCGTGCCCGTCATAGGGACATCGTATGATGTCTTCGCTCACTTTCGTCTCCCTAAGAGATTACTGCGCGGGGCGGCGCCGTTTCACGGCTTCACCTGGACGGTCAGCTCGATTTCGACCGGTGCGTCGAAGGTCAGCTCGTTCTGATAGAGCGCGGCCCGTGCATGGCGACCACGCTCCTCGCCGAAGACCTCGACGAACAAGTCCGACGCGCCGTCCAGTACCTTGGGCGCGTCCTTGAAGCCCGGGGCAGCGTTGATGTAGCCGATCATCTTGACGACGCGCACGACGTTGTCGAGATCGCCGATTACCGCTTTCCACATGGCCAATTCGTTGATCGCGGCATAACGGGCCGATTGGTAACCCTGCTCGATCGAGATCTCGCCGAGTTTGCCCGTGATGGGCATGTAGTCCTCGCCATCCTCCCCGACCGCTGTGCCAACGGTGCCCGCGCTGTAGAGGATCTCGCCAACCTTGACCCCGGGCAGATAGTTGGCGACCGGCTTCGGTGGGCGAGGCAGCACTATGCGAAGTTCTTGCAAACGTTGTTCGACTTTGCTCATGACGTATCCTTTCCCGTTGCTCGATTTTTTCAGACTATTCCGAGGTAGGCTTCGCGGATCGCCGGATCGTCAGCCAGTCCCTCGGTGGGCCCGGATTTGACGATCCGGCCCCGGTCCATGACGAATCCGATATCCGCCAGCTCCAGCGCGGTGATCACGTCCTGCTCGACGACCAGGATGGTCACGCCTTGCTGGTTGATCTCGCGCAGGATGTCCATCAGCTGCTCAACGATGCGCGGCGCCAGGCCCAGTGAAAGCTCGTCGATCAGCAGCAGCCGTGGGCGGCTCATCAGACCGCGGCCGATGGCGCACATCTGCTGTTCGCCGCCCGACAGCGTCCCGGCGTCCTGGGACAGGCGCTCGCGGAGGACCGGGAACATGCCAAGCACCCGATCGAGATCGGCGTTGATCTCGGCGCTGCCGTCGCGGCGCAGAAAAGTGCCCATCAACAGGTTGTCGCGAACCGACATGCCGGGAAAGAGTCGCCGCCCCTCGGGTACCAGAGCGACGCCGGCGGACAGGATCTCGTGCGGTGGACGGCTCGCAATGGGCGTGCCGTCGACCTCGATCGGTCCCCGCCAGGCCGTGTTCAGGCCCGCGACGCAGCGCATGAAGGTCGTCTT
>CALZJC010000538.1 GCA_945787525.1 Thermoanaerobaculia bacterium
CTTCGAGTATCGACATCAGTCTTCCCTCCATCTGAGAGCGCCGGGCCATGTCCAGCGCGTGAGCGGGGGTCGCGGCGATGGGCGCGCGCGACCTGGCGATGGCCAACAGGTGGCCCGCATAGAGGCTCGGGCGGGTGCCGAGAGCGACCACATCTTCGTCGCAGGCGATCTCCTGCTCGACCGCCAGACGCCGCGCCGCCAGCCAGACGAGCGGGTTGAGCCAGTAGATCGAGCACACCAGCCGGCCCAGCAGACGAAGGAGCCAGTCACCACGCCGCACGTGCGACAGCTCGTGCAGCAGCACGATCCTGCGGCGCTCCGAGCTCCAGCCGCGCGACCGGGCGGGCATGAGAATCACCGGCCGGAGCCAGCCCCAGGTCATCGGCATCGCCGTCTCCGGGCTGAGCAGCAATCTCACATGTCGCCGCAGCCCCACCAGGCGCCGGGCCTCCATGAGCTGCCCGGGCCAGGCGCCGTCCGCCGCGACAGCGCGCCGTTCGAGGCGTCGGGCGGCGGCCAGGGCGCGCAAGAACCAGCCCACGCTGGCCGCGCAACCGAGGAGCCAGAGGCCCAGAAGCCAGCTCGCCGGACCTGTGCGGGCGAGGCCTTCCCACGGGCCCGCCGACCCCGCGACGGCCCTCGCTGCGACCGGCGCCTCGCCGGTCGCGGTCGGCAGCGCGACCCCCCACTCCGCCGAGGCGGCCCCGCGGCGCGACCGAAGCGGCTCGGCCACCGCGCCGGCGGCCCCCTCAAAGCCCCGCGCGAGGGCCGGCATGCGCACCGCGGCAATCGTCCAGTCCGGCACCCAGGGAGACAGCATCGGCACCAGCAGCGCTCCCACCAGCGCGCCGGCCCACAGGCCGTGGCGGGTGCGGGCGGGCGCTCGTCTCAGCGCCGCCGCCAACCCCGCCGCGAGCGCCAACAGCACGCCGGCCTTGAGAGCGGCCACGAGCAGCGACAGGAGGATCTGCGCGGCGCTCATCGTCCTTCCTTTCGCGCCTGCTCGATGCGCTCGGCAAGGCGATCGAACTCCTCCGGAGACAGGTCCGACGCCCCCAGGTCCAACAGCGCCGCCACGGCGCCCTCGGCCGAGCCGTCGAAGAACGTCTTGAGCAGATGGCGCAGGGCCGACTCGCGCGCCTGCTCGGCCGACACGGTGGGCATGAAGACATAGCGCGGCCCGTCTTGCTCGTGCCGCAGATGGCCCTTCTCCTCGAGGATCCTCAGCAGCGCTCGCACCGCGCTGTAGGTCGGCGGATCGGGCAGGCGCTCACGCACCTCGGCGACGGTCGCACGGCCCAGGGCGTAGATGACGTCCATGATCTGACGCTCGCGCCGGCTCAGCTGTGGGGTTGTCGGTGCGCCCATTGTCCGCTCCCTGTTGACTGGTTCGTCTGATCAGAGGCTAAGTTTTTAGCATAGTGCTAAGAATTTAGCAAGCGCTCGCTTTCGGGACGATTGATAGGGTCGCGCCGTGTGCGGGATCCTCGGCATCTTCGAGATCCACGGTGACCCGGGCTTGTTGCGCAAGCGGGCCCTGAAGATGTCGCGCCTGCAGCGTCACCGGGGCCCGGACTGGAGTGGCCTGTTCGCTTGCGAGCGAGCGATCCTGGCGCACGAGCGGTTGGCGATCGTCGACATCGAGCACGGCGCGCAGCCGCTCTTCGATCCCACCGGCCAGCTGGTCCTGGCGGTCAATGGCGAGATCTACAACCACAAGGCCCTCGAGGAGGGGCTGGCCGAGCCCTACGTCTTCCAGACCGGCTCGGACTGCGAGGTCATCCTGGCCCTCTACGAGCAGCGCGGCACCCGCTTCCTCGACGATCTCTCCGGAATCTTCGCCTTCGCGCTCTACGACCAACGGCGCGAGCGCTATCTGATCGCCCGCGACCCGATCGGCGTGATGCCGCTCTACATGGGCCATGACCAAGAAGGCCACTTCTACGTCGCCTCGGAGATGAAGGCGCTGGTGGGCGCCTGCAAGAGCCTGCACGAGTTTCCGCCCGGCCA
>CALZJC010000539.1 GCA_945787525.1 Thermoanaerobaculia bacterium
CCTTCGTCGCGCTGTCGGGCTGGGCCGCCTCGGCCGGTAGCGTCTCCGGTTGCGGCTCCGGCTCGGGGACCACCAGCACGACCTCGCCCGGACCGACCCAGCGCAGGCTGCGACGCACCTCGCGCTCGAGCGTCAGCGGATCGTTCTGCAACCGCTCGATACGCTCCGTCAGCCGAGCGCGTCGCTCCTCGGCGTCGCGGATCTCGGCCTCGATCCGCGCTTCGCGGGTGCGCGCCACACCCAGCTCACGGTAGCTCTTGATGCCGGCCAGCGCCAAGAGAGCGAGTAGCGAAAGTAGACCGACACCCAGCAGCGGGTGCAGCGGTCGGCTGCTGGGCTCGCGAGTCATCCGGCGGCACGCGGAAAGGCGGCGGCGCCGGGATAGAAAGCGACGCCTTCCAGCTCCTCTTCGATCCTCAGAAGGCGATTGTACTTGGATACCCGGTCGCTGCGGCACGGGGCGCCGGTCTTGATCTGGCCGCTCCGGGTGGCCACCGCCAGATCGGCGATGGTGGTGTCCTCGGTCTCGCCCGAGCGATGGCTGATGACGTTGGCGTAGCCGTTGGTCTTGGCCATTTCGACCGCCGCCAGGGTCTCGGTGAGGGTGCCGATCTGATTGACCTTCACCAGCAGGGCGTTGGCCAGGCCGTCGGCGATGCCTTCGGCGAGGATCTCCGGGTTGGTGACGAACAGATCGTCGCCCACGATCTGCACCCGCGCGCCAAGCCGCTCGGTCATCATGCTCCAGCCCGCGTGGTCATTCTCGGCCAGGCCGTCCTCGATCGATACCAGTGGAAAATCGGCGAGCCAGCCTTCGTAGAGATCGACCAGGTCGCCGGCGGTCAGATCGTCGCGCCCCTCGCCGTCCAGGCGATAGATTCCCGGCCCGTCGCCGGTGAGCTCGGAGGCGGCAACATCCAGCGCCAGGGCGATCTGCTCCGCCGGGCGGTAGCCGGCCGCATCGATCGCCTCGGTGAGCAGCTCGAGGGCCTCTCGATTGCTGCGCAGGTCGGGAGCGAAGCCGCCCTCATCACCCACCGCGGTCGACAGGCCGCGGCTCTTGAGCACTTTCTTGAGCACCTGGTAGACCTCGGCGCCGGCGCGCAGCGCCTCGCGAAAGCTGTCGAAACCCACCGGCACGACCATGAACTCCTGGATGTCGACGGTGTTGTCGGCGTGCACGCCGCCGTTCAGGACGTTGAGCATCGGCACGGGCAGCACGGTGGCGGCGGGGCCGCCGAGATAGGCGTAGAGGGGCAGGCCACTGGCCTCGGCGGCCGCCTTGGCCACCGCCAGCGAGACCCCCAGCACCGCGTTGGCGCCCAGCCGGCTCTTGTCCCGGGTGCCGTCGAGGTCGACCAGACCGCGGTCGATCAGCGCCTGGTCGCGGGCGTCCATGCCGCAGACCTCGTCGGCTATCTCGGCCACCGCCGCGACGGCTTTCTGCACGCCCTTGCCGCCATAGCGCTCGCCGCCGTCACGCAGCTCGAGCGCCTCGCGGCTGCCGGTCGAGGCGCCCGACGGCACCGCCGCCCGGCCCCCGGCGCCGCTGTCCAGCAGGCAGTCGACCTCCAGGGTCGGATTGCCCCTGGAGTCCAGGATCTCGCGCGCCTCGATCTCTTCGATGGTGAACATGCCGGTCCCTTCCTCTCTCGCCAGCCGAGAGCTGGAGCGTATCGGCTTCGCGGTGCGACGGACAAGGCGCAGGGTCAGACTGGTAGTGGGTCGATCGGGCTCGGAAGGAAAGTCGGAGCGTCAACGAGTTGTGGCCGGTCGCCAAGCGGAGTCGAGGGGCAGGTCGGGTGGCAACCGTGGGCGGGACCGGCAACGCGTTGGGGGCCGGCAAGCTGGAGTTGGGGCGGGAACGGCAACGCGAGAGGCCGGCCGGCAGGAGGCGTCGAGGGGTGGGTCCGCCAGGGGACGGCTCGAGCGGTTCCGGATGCGGGGGTGGCTCTCGCCTCCTTCGCCGGCGCTCGGGACAGCGGTGCCCTTCGAATGGGCTT
>CALZJC010000540.1 GCA_945787525.1 Thermoanaerobaculia bacterium
CGGCGCAGCAGAGCGCCGCCGGCCAGCGCCAGGAACCTGGCCGGCCGCCGCCAGCGCTCGGGTAGCTGGCTGAACCGCGCCGGCCTCAAGCGCCGCCCAGCTCTCTCGCACTCCTTCCGCACTGCGGAGGTCAGCGCCGCCGCTTCGGCCGCGCCCGTGGCCTGCCACTCGTCCGGCAGCTCACAGCGCGGCAACCGGGCGTCGTGCCTGCGCAGCCCCTCGCCCAGGTCGAGCAGCGAGAACAGCCGTAGCAGGCCGGCTGCCAGCCGCGTCGCCGCGGCGCTGTCGGCTCCCAGCAGGGCCCCGCTGATAGCGGCCGCCAGCCGTTCGACCTCCGCCTCTCGCGCCTCGGCGGTCGCCGGCCGCTGGGTTGCCACGCGGCGCCTGGCGGCGTCGGCGAGTCGGTCGAGCGCCTCGCGGCTCCACGGCCTGCGGCGCTCTTCGATCTGCAGGATGAGTGATATGGGCTGGCCCGCCGCCTGCCCGCCGAGCGCCTCTTCGAGGTGGAACTGCCACCGGTTGATCTGCGCCAGCCGTTCGCCCTCCATGCCGCTCTGCCTGGCGAAGTCGAACAGCACCAGGGCGTAGGCGGCCAGCGCCTGGGCGCGGCGGCGCTCGTCGGGCGGTAGCAGGATGAGAGCCGGGGCCAGATCGCGCAGCGCGTTGCGACAGACCTCGCCGCAGAGCCGCGCCGCGGCCTCCGGATCCTCCTCGGTCTGCGGCAGCCGCAGCTCGTCGAGCAGCCGGCTGTGGCGGCTGGCGGCCATGGCGTCGGCGCGCCACTCCTGCGCGGTCGGGTGCTCGTCGCGTACCCGCTCGACGGTCTCGGTCGCGGGCTTTCGCCCCGGTGGCACGCTCAACTGAGCAGCGTCAGCAGCTTCCGCTGCGGTTCGGCGCCGGTGATCTCTGCGCCTTCGGCGGTCAGGGCGACGTTGATCTCCGACCGCACGCCGAAGTCGCCCTCCAGGTAGATGCCCGGCTCGATGGAGAAGCCGGTCATCGCCACCAGCGGCCGGGTGTCGTGGGTCTCCAGGTTGTCCATGTTGGCGCCCTGGCCATGATCCTGGATGCCGATGGAGTGGCCGGTGCGGTGGAAGAACTGCTCGCCGTAGCCGGCCGTCTCGATGACCCCGCGGCAGGCGTCGTCGACCTCGTAGCCGCGCACGACCTGGCGGGGAAAGCGGCCGGAGACCAGCTCCCAGGCGGCGTCGCGGGCGCCGGCGACGATGTCGAAGATCTGCTGCTGGTGATCCGTCGGCGCCGCGGCGCAGACCCCGCACCAGGTGATGTCGCCATAGATCGAGGCGGCGGTCTTCTCCTTGGCCCACAGGTCGATCAGCAGGAAGTCTCCCCGGCGGATCGGGCTCGAGCCTGCGGCGGCCGGCTGGTAGTGCGGATCGGCGCTGTGCTCGTTGACGCCGACGATCGGCGGCGACTCGGTCCACAGGCCCTCCTGCTCGAAGCGGCCCAGGATGAACTGCTGGACGGCGTGCTCGAGGATCTCCTCGCCACCGCCCAGCTTCTCGGTGACCAGGTCGAACGCCTGGCGGACGATGGCGTGCAGATGGCGGTTGGCGCGGCGGTGCGTCGCCAGCTGCTCGACCGACCAGACGGCGGAGAATCGTTGCACGAGCTCGGCCGAAGAGATCAGCTCCGCCCCCGCGCTGCGCAGCAGTTCGGCGGTTCCGGCGTCGAGCCGCGAAACCGACGGTAGGCCGTTCTCCGGGCTGTACTGAACGGCCAGCCGGGCACGACCGGCCACCAGGGCGGCGAGGCTCTCGCGGTGCTGCCGCCAGGTGAGGTACTGCGAGTTGCCGCCCGGCAGATGGTCGAGCATCAGCGGCTCGAGCCGGTGTGTCAACTTCCGTGGCTCTCCCGCCGCCGGGATCAGGTAGTAGCAGCGCCGGGTGACCAGATGGTCTTCGGGGATGCCCAGCAACTCGAGGCTGACCGGGCTGCGATGCGGTCGGCTAGCACGGTCCCTCCTTTCGCTGGGCAGCCGGAAATCTACCAGAGCTTGGCCCGGCTGGGGGCCGTCAGTGATGCCATGACTTGACCGGGAGATTGAATTGGTGTATTACTACTGCAATACAATATCCGAGGCCGCCGAATGCTCCGAAACCAGACCTTTCGCATCGATCCGCGCGACCCGCGCCCGATCTGGAGACAGATCGAGGAGTTGATCCAGCTACGGGTCGCGGTGCAGCTGTTGGCCCCCGGTAGCAGGGTGCCATCGGTGCGTGATCTGGCCAAGGAGCTCAGGGTCAACCCGGCGACCGTCGCCAAGGCCTACCGCCGGCTCACCGCCGCAGGTGTCCTGCATGTGGCCCGAGGCGACGGCACCTATGTCGCGGAGCGACCGCCGCTCGACGCCAAAGCTCGCGACCGGTTGTTGCAGGAGGCCGCGCAGCGCTTTGCCAGCGTGGCGGTGTCGCTGGGAGTCGACCTCGAGAGTGGACGGAGACAGCTTGAAGAGGCGTGGCGGAGCTTGCAGCCGGCAAGGAGGGATCGGGAATGAACCTGAAGGCGACAGCTCCGCCGCTAGTGGTGGACGGGCTCCGGGTCAGCTACGGCAGGATGACCGCAGTGGACCGCGCTTCGCTCTCGGTGGACGAGGGCAAAGTCTACGCCCTTCTGGGCCGCAACGGTGCCGGCAAGACCTCGCTGGTCCGTTGCCTGCTGGGTCACCGCCGGGCAACCGCCGGCCGGGCGATGCTGTTCGGTGAAGACGTCTGGCGGCACCGCGGTCGGCTGCTGATGCGCGTCGGCGTGGTTCCCGAGCAGCCGGATGCGCCGCCAGCGATGAGCGGTCAACGTCTCGGGCGGTTCTTTTCCCGGCTCTACCCGACCTGGGACAGCGAGGCCTACCGCCTCAGGATGAAGCGTTTCGAGGTACCCACAGACGTACCGTTCAGCCGACTCTCGAAGGGCCAGCAGGCACAGGTGGCGCTCGGTCTCGCCCTGGCGTCGAGACCCGATCTGCTGGTTCTCGACGATCCGACTCTGGGCCTCGACGCGGTGGCGCGGCGGACGATCTACGACGAGCTGATCGATGAGCTGGCCAACCGTGGAACGACGGTGTTCCTCACCAGCCATGACCTGAACGGTATCGACGGCCTGGCCGACCGGGTAGGCATCCTGCGGCGCGGCCGGTTGTTGGTGGAAGAGCCGCTCGAAGGGCTGAAACGGCGCTTCCGGCGCATCCGCCTGCCGACTGCCGTCGACCAGCCTCCCTGGCTGCGGCCGATGCAGCCGCTGGCGGTCTCTTCCGGGACCTGGGGCGTCGAGGCGGTGGTCAGCGCCTACGACGAGACGGCAGCGGGACTGCGTGATAGCTCCACCGACGCCACTGTCGAGGCACTCAGCCTCGAGGAGATCTTCATCGCGCTGGTCGGCGAGACTGAAGAAGGAGCTTCCCCATGATCGCTTTTCTGGAGGTCGCTCGGCGCGAGGTGGAGGAACGCTGGCTCTATCTGGTCGGTGGCCTGCTGCTCGGTCTTCTGCCGCTGGCGGCGCCGCTGCTGCCGTGGTCGACCGCACAGGCGGCGATCGAGGTGCGCGAGACGGCGGCGGTGACGCTGTTCTGGATTGCCAGCCTGGTCTTTTCCCCGCTGCTCGGGGCAGCGGTCTTTGGCGGCGACCTGG
>CALZJC010000541.1 GCA_945787525.1 Thermoanaerobaculia bacterium
AACGCAGCAGATTCAGGCACCTACGGCGTTTCGTAGAGGATTGGTGAGAAGGTCAGGTTAGCCGTCCGGCTGCCAGCGCATCAGCCAGTAGACCCCCTGGTCCTCCACCGGCTGGAAGCCTAGGCGGTCGTAGAGCCGCATCGCCGGGCTGTTCCGCTCGACGTGGATCTGCACCGGCAGGCCGGACTCACGGCCCTCGTCGAGAACCCGGTTCATCAGCCTGCCGCCGATCCCCCGGCGCCGGAGCTCGGGCAGCAGGGCGATGTCGATCAGCCGGATCTCGTCCTCGCGACAGTCCAGGTACAGGCGGCCGGCCGGCTCGCCGTCCACCAGCACCAGGTCGAAGCGCGCATCGGGGAACTGCTCCTGGTAGTAGGCGTGCTGGGCCTCGAACTGGAAGCGCAGGAAGCTCTGCTTCTCTTCGTCTATCCAGTCGACGATCGTCAGCTCCTCTGCCCTGGTCGAGGCGTAGAGCCGGCAGAGGAACTCACGATCCTCGTCACGGATCGGGCGGAAGCTGATCCGCTCGGCCAAGCTCTCCTCCCAGCTGATCTTCGCTCGGGGCCCCGCCGGCTAACTCCTCTTTCTCGCCCGGCGCTTCTTGGCAACGCCTCTCTTGGCGCCGGCTCTGCCCTTGACCCCCTTCTTGGCTGGCTTCTTCTCGGGCTCGTGGACGGCTACGAAGTCACACGCGGCGGTTACCCCATAGCTCCTGAAGATCAAGGTGTAGGTGGCGCCCTTCTCGAGCTTGGCACTCGCGAGCTCGACGGTCAGCTCCTTGGGGTTGAGTGCACCGCCGCCCATCAAGGTCCTCGAGACGTACGGGAATACTCGCTTGCTCGGGGACCTCTTTCCGTTGCCGCCCCCTACCATCACCTGTCGCAGCTTCTCGTCGAGAATGCACCACTCGTGGGCCTGCGCCTTGTCGGCGGCACCCACTACATGAGTCTCGGGGCATTCGCAGTCGAGCTCCAGACTCACCGGAAACGCCTTGCGCTTCGGCACCAGCACCACGTTGGGCAGCCGCGTGTACTTGCCCGCCACCAGCGAGAGTTGCGTGTGAATCGCCATATGCCCTCCTCTCTAGCTGCGGCTCGGGTAGAGCCCGACCAGAGCGATGATGAAGTTCATTGTCAGGTAGGGCTGCGTGTTGTTGTGCGCCTGGCTGCCGCCGTCCGAGGCCAGGGCGCCGTCGGCCAGCGAGACGTTCGGATCTTGCGCCTTATAGGCGAAGCCCAGCGCGCTCCTCGCCAGTGAGGTGTTGGTGTTGGGAGCGTTGGCCGTAGCCGGCGCGTTGCGCGCCATCAGGCCGTGGGTGTGATTCGGCATCTCGGCTGCGGACAGGGTCAGGGTCTCGGCGCCGCCCCTCTGGCCCAGCCGCCGGGCGGTGAGGCCGGGCCCCCGGCCCGGATGCATCGGCGCGCGGCCCTGGAGGTTCGGCAGCGCCGTGGTGGTGCGGCCGTCGCCGCCGTAGGTCGTACCGATCAGCGAGAAGAGCGCGGTGTTCTGGGCGATCGGCAGGAGCTGCCCGTTGCAAAACGCCCAACCCCGGGGAGCGAAGTTGCCGGCGAAGATGCGGATCTCGGCAAGGAACGGCTCTGACATATCGCTCTCCTGCTACTGGCGCGACGGGTAGATCCCGAACAGCGCGATGATGAAGTGGATGCACAGGAACGGCATCAGGTTGCCGTGTGACTGGCTGCCACCGACGGAGGTGATCGAGTTGGGGTTCAAGGCGACGTTCTGCGCGTCGGGGCGCCAGACCCGGACACTGGGCGAGTTGCCGACGTACTCCCCGGCCGGCGAGTTCTGGGTCGCCGCCGCGGTCGACACCTGCACCGTATGCGAGTGGGAGGGCAGCTGGCCGACGGTCAAGGTCTCCTGCTCGGTGCCGGCCTTCTCTCCCAGGCGGCCGTCGCCGCCGTAGATGGTGCCGAGCAGCGAGAACAGCGCGTCGTTCTGTGCGACGGCCAGCAGCTGGCCGTCGCAAAACGCCCAGCCGCGGGGGGCGAAATTGCCGGCGAACATGCGGATCTCTCCGACGAACGGCTCTGACATCGAAGGTCTCCTCTAGTTGCGCGACGGGAAGAGGCCCTGCAGGGCGATACAGAAGTTCAGCGCCAGGTAGGGCTGCATGTTGTTGTGCGCCTGGCCGCCGCCGGCGTTGGCCAGCGTGCCCGAGCGGGGCTCGATGAGATCCTGGGCGTCCCGGTAGCCGTTGAGGTACCGGGCCAGCGAGCTGCCGGCCGGAATCGGCGTGTCGCCGTCGACGTCCGCCGCCTGCCACTGGTGGTCGTGACTCGGCATCTCGTTGACGGAGAGGGTGTGGGTCTCCTCGCCGCTCTTCTGGCCCAGCTGGTGGCTGTTGCCGTTGCTGGATCCGACGTGGATCGGAGTGCGACCGCGCAGGTCGGGCAGCGCGAAGCTGGTGCGCCCATCGCCGCCGTAGGTGGTGCCGAGCAGCGAGTAGAGGGACTGATTCTGGTTGATCGGCAGGATCTGCCCGTCGCAGAACGCCCAGCCCCGCGGCGCGAAGTTGAAGCCGACGATCCGGACCTCGGCCAGGAATGGCTCTGACATGGAGACTCCTCCTCTCTCGCTGGACACCTGGAGCCGCTACCTGCTCCGAGGTCGCTCCCGCCGCAGTCTGTTCTTACGCCGAAAAACGTGGCGCGATTGTCCCTGAAGCCCCTGCAGCAGTCAAGGGGGCCGCCGGCCAACCCCCATCCACGAATCGTGAATCGCGGCATTCCTACGGGCAGCTGGTGCCGCCCCCGCCGACGTTGGTCGCCGCCGTGCTGTCGACGCCGACCGGCAGGCCTTGGACCAGCGTGTTGTGACCGCCCTGGAACGTGACCAGAGCGTGCGGCGAAGCGCCCGGCACGGCGGCGCCGCCGTAGCCCGGGAAGCGGTAGCTCGACGTCGATCCACCCAGCTGATCGACGTAGTGGTCGAAGCCGAAGCTGGCGCTGCCGTCGAAGGTGTTCATCCGCACGTCGGCGCACAACGTGGCGGTGTCGGTGACGTTGGCGCCGCCGGTCAACGTGTAGAGCGCTGCCAGGGTGAAGCCGTTCAGCTCGTCGACGACGTTGTTCGTGATCGTCGCGTTCAGCGTGCAGGCGATCTGGGTGTTCAGGTCGATGGCGCCGTTGGTGCCGAAGATGCCGTCGATATCGTTGTTGTTGATCGTCGTCGTATGGGTCAGCGTAGCCGCTCCGGCACAGCCCGCGGCGATGCCCGCGCCGCCGCCCGAGGAGCCCGAACTGGCCATCCCGGCGACGCCGATCTTGTTGTTCTGGATGGTGCCGGTGAAGCTGCCGGCGCCGTTGGTCGGGTTCACCGTGATGGCACTTCCCACCGAGTCGCGGAAGGTCTGCGAGTTGGCCGAGGTACCGGAGATGTCGTAGGTCACGGTGACGCTGCTCGAGGCGCTGCCGCCGCTGATGGTGACGCCCGAGCCGAGCGCCGACGGATGGGCGTTCTGGAAGGTGTTGTCCTGGATCGTGCAGTCCATGCTCGAGCTGCCCAGGGCGTTGCACTGGATGTGATCGCCGTCGGATCCCAGGCGGCGAAGCTGCCGG
>CALZJC010000542.1 GCA_945787525.1 Thermoanaerobaculia bacterium
ATCGGCCTCGGCGCCGCCAGCGCGCAGAGCGCCCAGGTCGGCTGGGTCGGCGGCGGCCGGCGCCGCTGGCAGCAGCCGCCGCCGCGCCGCTCCCTGATAGCCTTCGCGCCCTTCGACGGTGGAGTGAAAAGACCATGAGACATCTGCCTCTACGCCTCTCCAACCTGCTGCTGCCGATGCTGGCAATCTGCCTGCTGTTGCCGGCCAGCGGCCTGAGCGCGCCGCAGGGCGGCGAAGAAGCGCCAACAGTCGACGTCGCCGAGCTGCCGGATACCGACCTCGCCGGCCTCGAGGCGGCGGTCGCCGACCAGCTCCGCGAGATGCACCAGTTCGTCGTCCACCAGATCACCGAGACCGAGACCCGCCCCGTCCAGCTGGCGGAGGCGATCGGCGAGCTGGGCCGTCTCTACCTGGCCTACGAGCTCTCCGGCCCTGCCGAGCAGTGTCTGCTGCTCGCGGCCCGGCTGGCGCCGCGCGACTTCCGCTGGACCTACCATCTGGGCTATCTGACCCAGAATGCCGGCCGGCTGGACGAGGCGGCGACCTACTACGAGCGGGCGCTGGCCATCGTGCCCGACGTCGGACCGGCCAAGATCCGCCTGGGCCAGGTCTACGTCGCCCAGGACCGGCCCGAGCGGGCCGAGTGGGTGCTGCGCGACGCGCTGGCGGCGGACCCCACGTCGGCCGCCGCAGAGGCGACGCTGGGCGAGCTGCTGGTCGCACAGAAGCGGTACCGCGAAGGCGAGGCCCTGCTGCGCTCGGCCCTCGATCGCCAGCCCGGCGCCGACCGGCTCTACTATCCGCTGGCGCTGGCCCTGCGGGACCGCGGCGAGGAGGGCGCCGCCCGCGCCATGATGGCGAAGCGCGGCACGGTCGGCGTGCGTCCCGCCGACCCGTTGATCGACGGCCTCGCCGAGCTGGCCATCGGCGAGCGGGTCCATCTGCTGCGCGGTCAGGCCGCCTACCGGGCAGGCCGGTTCGAGGAGGCCGCCAGCGAGTTCCGCGGTGCCATAGAGATCAAGCCCGACAGTGTCTCCGGACACATCAACCTGGGCTCGGCCCTCGGCCGGCTGGGCGACGCCGATGGCGCCATCGAGGAGTACCGTAAGGCGATCGCGATCGCTCCCGCCAACGCGACGGCTCTCTACAACCTGGGGGCGCTGCTGCGGCAGCGCGGCGAGCTGGCCGAGGCCCTCGACCAGTTCAACGCGGCGCTCTACGCGCCGGAGGACGGCGGCATCCGCTTCCAGCTGGCCGACGCCCTACGTCTCACCGGCCGCGGCGACGACTCGTTGATCCACTTCCGCAAGTCCGCCGAGCTGGAGCCACCGGGGGAGCTGGCCCGCTTTCGCGAGGCCCAGGTCTTGAACACCCTGGGCCGAGATGCCGAGGCCGCCCAGAGGCTCGAGGAGGGGCTGGTCATCATCCCACGCAGCAGCATGTTGGCGCTGACCCTGGCGCGGCTGCTCGCCAGCTCGCCGGATCTGGCGGTGCGCGACGGACAGCGCGCCCTCGAGATCCTCGAGAAGTCGCCCATCCGCCGGTCGCTGCGCAGCTTCGAGACTCTCGCCATGGCCTACGCCGAGGTCGGGCGCTGCGAGGAGGCGGTCGACTGGCAAAGCCAGGCATGGGAAGCGTCGCTGGACTTCGACGACCAGACCCTGGCCGAGGGACTCAAGAGCACCCTGGACCACTACCAGAACGACCGCCCCTGCCGCTATCTGGCCGACTCGACGCCCACCGTCGACTCGTCGCCGGGCGGCTAGTTCGCCGACGGCGGGCCCTCGGCGTGTCGCCGTTCTGCACCGCCCCGGATAAGCGCAGATCAATAGGCTTGACGACGGCTCCCGAGGCGCCTACAATGCCGCCCACTTCTGAGACACGGAGAAGGCTTGGGGCACCCGAGAGGCCCCGGAGAGAGGCGAGAGGGGCAATGGACGGAACACAGGTGTACAACGGCCTGAGTGACTTCACCGTCAGCGCCGCCGTGCGCAGACCGACAACCGGCTCCTCCTTTTCCGTTGCAACGACAACCGGGCACTTCAATCGGTCGAGGCCTTCGACGTAAGGGCACCGCGGACCGCTGTGAGAGGAACAGAACGATGAAGAGAACCCTACTTGCCATCACCTGCCTGACCATCTTCGGCCTTGTCGCAGCGCTGCCGGCAGCGGCGCAGCCCACTGTCGTTATTGACGCTGGCGACATCGCGGTGAGCGAAGGCGCCACGGCCAACAACGCCGGCACCTTCACCTCCGCGAGCGCCATCTCGATCACCGCCGACTTCGGCACTCTGGTCGACGGCACCGACGGCACCTGGACCTGGTCCTTCGTCTCCACCGACGATATCGCCGGCCAGATCGTCAACGTGACGGCGACCGACACTGGCGGCTCGACCGTCGACTCCTTCACCCTCACCGTCAACAACGCTCCGCCCGCAGTGGCAACCGACGCCGGGGACGTGACGGTGACCGAAGGCGCCACGGCCAACAACGCCGGCGCCTTCACCGACGTGGCCGCCGACCCGATCACCATCACCGCAGATTTCGGCACCGTGGTCGACAACACCGACGGCACCTGGACCTGGTCCTTCGTCTCCACCGACGACATCGCCGGCCAGACCATCAACGTGACCGCCGATGACGGCGACGGCGGCCAGACCGTCGACTCCTTCACCCTCACCGTCAACAACGCCCCGCCCGCAGTGGCAACCGACGCCGGGGACGTGACGGTGACCGAAGGCGCCACGGCCAACAACGCCGGCGCCTTCAC
>CALZJC010000543.1 GCA_945787525.1 Thermoanaerobaculia bacterium
GCTGGCCCATGCGGGTGGCCCCGTCGGGCAGCACGACGTCGTCGAGGATCAGGTTGCCGAAGACGGTGAGGGGTGGTCCGGCCATGCTCAGCCGAGGATACGCGCCCCGCTACCGCGCCGGCGAGCCGGTTTCGCGACGTCGATTCTGGAGCCCTGCCGTGCTCGACAGCCACCCGAAGCTCCCGATCTGGGACAATCCGGCTGATGAGAGCGCACGGGCGGCGGCGGCTCGTATTCCTGCTCCTGGGATGGAGCCTGGCGTGCGGCGTGCCCCGTCCGGACGACGAGGCCGACCAGACGGTGGGCGCCACGGGCTCGGCAAGCGGTGGCGGCCTCGACCGCGCCGGCTATGCCCAGCGCCTCGGCGAGGCTGCCGGCGGCCCGGTCTCGGTCGAGCGGATCGTCGAGACCGCCACGGCGGCGGCCGCGCGGATCGAGGAACGGATGGACCGGCTCGCCGTGGAGCTGGGCGAGCCGGGCGGCTGGCGACCTCTGTTCGCGCGACTGCGGCTTCAGGCGCCGGCCGACGAGGCGGCGGCCCTTGAGGCCTATCGCACGGAGCTGAGGCGCGCGGCGGAGTTCACGCGGACCCGGGACCTGGTCTCGCTGCCGGCCGCCGAGCCGGAGGTGGTGGCGCTCGAGAACGCCTCCCTCCGGGCCCACTTTCCGCTGGCCCTCTACCACGACGGCCGCTTCGCGGTGACCACGGCCTCGTCCGACGGCAACGATCCCGCCTATCTCACCAACCACTGCTGGGTGTGCATACCGCCTCTGGCGGTGCACGAGGGCTATCCCGGGCATCACGTGGCCTTCTCCCGCATGCGCGGCGTCGCGGGCGGGGCGCCGTCGGTGGCGGAGCTGGCGCGCTACAAGCCGTTCGTCGAGGGTTGGGCCCTTTACGCCGAGGTTCTGATGCTCGAGCACTCCTACTACACCGACCTCGAGCGCCGCTTGGGAGCCTGGCGGATGGTGCTGCTGCGGCTGCTCCGAGCCGAGCTCGACGCCCGGCTCCACGGCGGCGGGCTGGAGCCGGCCGGGGCGGAAGAGATCTACCGCCGGCGGCTCCTGCTGACGCCCGCCGCGGCAGCAGCGGAGGTGCGCACTCACCTGGCCAAGCCGACGGTCAAGGCGAGCTATTTCGTCGGCCTGCTGCAGATCCTCGAGCTGCGCGAGGCGCTCCGCGGCGCCCAGCCGGCCCTCTCGGCGCGCGACTTTCACGACCGGCTGCTCGGTCCGCCGGCGACGATCCCGGGCATCGAGTCCCGGCTGGCGTTGCCTCCGCCGGGCTAGCTAGCCTGCATTCCTCAGGTCAGGCTAGGGCAGACGCTGGAACGCCTCGGCCAGGGCGGCGCACCTGTCCGGGTCGATCGGATCCGACCAGATCCCGCCGCTCTTCACCGACGAGCCGACGATGAAGGCGTCGGCGGCCGCGAACTCGTGCAGGTTCTCCGCCGTCACCCCGGAGCCGACGAGGACCGGCAGCTGGACCGCTTCTGCCACCGCGCGCACCTCTTCGGGGTCCGCCGATCGGCCGGTGGCGGCGCCGGTGACGACGATGCCGTCGGCCAGGAACAGCTCCGCGGCATGCGCCGTTTCGGCCAGGTCGACGTCGGCGGTGATGGCGTGCGCCGAGTGCTTCTTCTTGACGTCGGCGAAGAGCCGCACATCCTCGGCGCCGATCGCCCGCCGGTAGCGCAGCAGCTCGCCGGCCGAGCCCTCGATCAGCCCCTCGTCGGCGACGTGGGCGAAGACGAAGCCCTCGACCCGCGCGAACTGCGCGCCGGCCGCGTGGGCCACCGCCACTGCCTCACGGTTGGCGCCGGCCAGCACCTGGACGCCGAGCGGCAGGCCCGAGTCGCCGCGCACTTCGCGTGCCACGACCGTCATCGCGGCCACGATCTCCGGCCCGACGCCGCCCTTGAGATAGGGCCGGTCGTGCATGTTCTCGATCATCAGCCCGTTGAACCCCGCCCGGCGGTAGACCGCCGCCTCGGCGACCGCCTTCTCGGCGATCGCCTCGACCGGCAGACGGCCGTGCGGTGTGCCTGGCAGGGCCTCGACGTGCAGCATGCCGATCAGGGCGCGCGGGGCGCCGAAGACCGCGCTGAGGTCGTGGGTGTCAGGCACGAACGGTGTCTCGTTGCGGCCGAGCTCGGTGTCGGCCCGCCTCGGCGGGGAGCCGCCTAGAGGAAGAAGAAGAGCAGGATCAGGATGACGATCAGGATCAGGCCGCCGATCAGCACCGGCCTGGGCACCAGGTCTTTGGCGACCTCCTTGGCGACCTCCCTGGCGAAGTCGGCCTGAGTGGGCGCCGCCGGCGCGGCGACCTCTTTGCCCGCGGCCGCCGCGCTGCGCGCCACGACCTGCCCGTTCAGACCTTCGAGACTCTGCTTGATGATCGCCTTGGATGAGCTGTCGAGCAGCCGCTGGCCGACGCTGGCGATGCGGCCGCCAACCTGGGCGTCGCCTTCGTAGTTCATCATCGTGCCGGCGCCGTCGGCGGCAATGGCCACCTTGGCCGTCGCCTTGACAAAGCCCGGCGCGCCCTGGCCGTCGAGCCGCAGGTTGTAGCCGTTCGGCGGGTCCAGGTCTTCCAGGTTCACCTTGCCCTGGAACAGCCCCTGGACCGGCCCGACCTTCATGTCGAGCACGCCTTCGTACTGGCCCTCGCCGGTCAGCTCGAGCTTCTTGCAGCCGGGCATGATAGCGGCCAGCACCTCGGGGTCGAGAAGCGCCTCCCAGACCTCCTCGGGAGGGGCTTCGAAGCGGTAGTCGCCGGCGACTTTCATGGGTGTCTCCTCAGCGCG
>CALZJC010000544.1 GCA_945787525.1 Thermoanaerobaculia bacterium
CCTTCCGCTTCTAGCGCGGGCTGCTGGGGCGAGCGCGCCCCGGCGCGCCCGGTCTGGCAGAACCTCGGCAGGAGGGTCAGCAGACGCTGCGGGAGTGAATCGCTCTCAGGCCGGACGCCGCTTGCGTGCCCGGACACGCCGTCCGGCCAGCTCGCCCGCCAGCACCACCAGCGCGATCAGATTGGGGACCGCCATGACTCCGTTGAGCAGGTCGCCCCAGGCCCAGATCGCCCGGGCGCCGCCGGCGGCGCCGCCGAGGATCGCCAGGCAGTAGAGCACCCGGTAGGCCTTCCTGGCGCCGACGCCGAAGAGATAGACGGCGCTCTGCTCGCCGTAGAACGCCCAGCTCACCAGCGTCGAGAGCCCGAACAGCAGCGAGGTGACCAGCACGATGGTGCCGCCGGCGCCGCCCAGGCCGCGGGCGAAGGCCTCGGCGGTCAGCGCCGTCGAGTCGAGCCCCGAGCTCCAGGCGCCCGAGGCGATGAGCACCAGCCCGGTGGCCGAGGAGACCACCAGGGTGTCGAGAAAGACCCCCAGCATCGCCACTCGCCCCTGCCGCGCCGGGTCCGAGGTGCGGGCCGAGGCGTGGGCGATGGGCACCGAGCCGGTGCCGGCCTCGTTGGAGTAGACCCCTCGCGCCACCCCGAAGCGAAACGCCTCGCGCACCCCGGCGCCGAGAAAGCCGCCGGTGGCGGCGATCGGCGAGAAGGCGTGCTCGAGGACCAGCGAGACGGCGGGCAGCAGGGCGTCACGGAAGACAAACAGCACCGCCGCGGCGGCGCTCAGATAGAGCACCCCCATGACCGGCGCCAGCACCTCAGAGACCCGGGCGATGGTGCGCACCCCGCCCACCACCGCCACGGCGGTGGCCGCCGCCACCACCGCGCAGGTCCCGAGCGGCCGCCAGCCGAGCTCGGCCGCGGCCACCGAGGCGATGGAGTTGCCGCGCCGCCGGTAGCGCACCCCCAGCACCGACTCGGCGTACATGGTGCCCATGCCCACCACCCCGCTGACCCACATCCAGAACAGCGCCCCGGGCCCGCCGGCGGTGATCGCCGTCGCCACCCCGGCCAGGTTGCCGTTGCCGACGATGCCGCCCACCGCCGTCATCAGCGCGGCGAAGGGCGAGATGTCGCCCTCGCGCTCCGTCTCGCGCTTGCGCAGGAGGTCTCGGACTGCCAGCCCGAAATGACGGAACTGAACGGCGCGCAGCCGGACGAGCAGATAGCCGCCGGTGCCCAGCACCAGCACCAGCATCGGCGGCCCCCAGAGCCAGTCGCTGGCTGTCTGTATCCAGGTGGACATTGTGGGGGAGGGTATATCCCGCGCCGGTCCGGCCTGCAAATCGCGCGGCACGGGGACAGGAAACGCTCGCGCGGAGCGCGAGCTGTATCCAGTCCCCAGGCGGTGGCCTGCGGGCTGGCTCCACCATCACCGCCCGTGCCCTGCGGGTCGGTGCTGCGTCCGACCCACGGTGACAGGATCAAGCGCGCCCCGGGCGCGCGCTTCCTGTCACCCTCAGCACGCTGCGCCGCCGCAGTTCCTGGCCGTTGACCCAGTCACCCGCGCGCCCCGCGTTGACCCTCCAACACCCCCCCGCTACAATGCCGCGAAGTCTTTTCGCCCTGCCCGCGAGCCACCGGGCCCAAGCACTACGGTCATCAGGTGTCACTGCGCGTGGCTTTTTGCCGCGCGGGCCGTGAACCGGAGGAACCATGGAAAAGAAGCCGTTCAAGCCGTTCGTCCCGGCCGAGCAGGAGATGGCCGAGCTCACCTTCAAGGCCCTCTTCCTGGGCACCATCATGGCCATCGTGCTGGGTGCCGCCAATGCCTACCTGGGCATGAAGGTCGGGCTCACCGTGGCGGCGACGTTCCCGGCGGCGGTGGTCGCCATGGCCGGGCTGCGGCCGTTCAAGGGCACGATTCTCGAGGAGAACGTCGCTCGTACCACGGCGTCGGTGGGCGAGGCGCTGGTGGCGGGAGCGATCTTCACCATCCCGGCCTTCGTCATCAGCGGGGTCTGGGAGGAGATCAAGCTCGTCGAGAGCGCCGTGATCATGCTGATCGGCGGAGTCCTGGGCGTCTTCTTCGTCATCATTCTGCGGCGGGCCCTGGTGGAGGAGGCCGACCTGCCGTTTCCCGAGAGCATGGCGGCGGCGGAGATCGTCAAGGCCGGCCAGGGCGGCCAGACCGGCGCCAAGTACGTCTTCGGGTCGATGGGCCTCGCCGCCCTCTGGGAGGTTTTCACCAACCCCCGCGGCCTGACCCTGGTCGCCGACTCGGCCTCTCGTTTCTTCCAGTTCCCGAAATCACAGATCGAGCTGCTGGGGTCGAAGTCAACCTTCACCGGTGGGATGCGAG
>CALZJC010000545.1 GCA_945787525.1 Thermoanaerobaculia bacterium
CTGGGCACTCCTTCGCCATCGGGGCCGACCACCCGCAGCGCCGGCCCCGGCAGGTCGACGGCCGCCTCCACCGCATCGACGCGGGCGATCGACAGCGGGTTGAACACCACCAGCGGGATGCCCTCGCCGCGGGTGTCCAGGCCCCGCGCAACCACCGACACGGCATCGGTGAGCACGGTGGAGAAGACGTTCAACGCCAACAGCTCGTCGTTCCAGGAGATCTCATAGGCCGCCGGGATGCTGGTGCCGGTCAGATCGTCGTGCATCTGGTGCCAGAGGAAGCGCTCCCAGGCGTCGGTCAGCGTGCCGTGCGGGTAGGCCGCGCCGCCGAGGATGGCGGCGGCGGCCGCGGCCCGCTCCGCGGCGTCGGCGAGCAGCTCGTTCTTGCGGTTCCAGCGCTTCATGGCGGCCTGCGAGGTCAGGCAGCCGGTGCCGTGGGTGGGCAGCAGCAGCTCGCCGTCGTGGGTCGGCAGCCGTTCGATCTGTCGCGGCGAGAGATCGCGATAGAGCCGGTCGGAGGCGTCGTGCACCACTCGGATCGGCCCCGGCCCATTGACGCTTCGGCCGATCCAGCGCACCGCTTCCTCCGGCAGGCCGCCCCCGCGATCACCGATGCCGACGTACTTGTAGCCCAGGCGGAGACCCGACAGCCGGCCCTGCTCGTCGATCCAGTCGAGCCAGCGCCGGGCGCTGGAGAGGTCCTCGTCGAGACCTTCGCCGTAGCCCTCGGGACGCAGCGCCGCCACCACGCCGCGGCCGTCGGGGCCGCGCCACAGCCCGATGGCGAAAGGCGTCTGGCCACCCCATTTGCGGAATTTCTGACCCGAGAAGCCGGCCAGCCCGCAGTGGGCGGCGCCGGCCAGCCCGCAGTGGGCGGCGATCGACGGCAGCGCCCAGCCGAAGCCGAAGCAGTCGGGCAGGAACAGGTCGGCCGAGCGCTTTCCGAGCTCGCTTTCGAAGAAGCGGTTGCCGTAGAGGATCTGGCGCAGCAACGCCTCCGGCGAGGCCAGGTTGACGTCCGGCGCGTCGAGCATGGCGCCTGCGGGATGCCAGCGGCCGGCCGCGACGTAGCGCTTGAGACGGTCGAAGTCGTGTGGGTAGTACTCCTTCATCAACCGGTAGCGGAACGCCCCCTCGAAGCTCAGCACGTAGTGCGGATGAGAGTCGAAGAGCGCGAAATTCTCGCGCAACGTGGCGGGTAGGAAGTCGCGGATCGTGTCGCGCACGGTCCAGCGCCACTGGGTGTCGAGGTGGGCGGTGGCGACGACGTGGAGCACCGGCTGGCGCTCGGGGTCGGGCCGCTGCGGCTCCGGACTGGGGCGCTCGGGCGGGTTCATCGTGCCGCCACAGCGAACCGGCTCACGCCTCGGCCTCCGGCGGCCGGCCAGCCGGCACCTCGGTCGCCGCGTTGCGGTCGATCCACCGCCGCTGCATCCATCGGACCGCGAAAAGGTCCGCCAGCGCGCGCCACAGCCGGTTGTGGATGCCGTACTTGGACACGCCGCGGAAGCGCGGCCGATGGCTCACCGGTACTTCCTTGATGCGCGCCCCTTCCATGCGCAGCAGGGTCGGCAGAAAGCGGTGCATGCCGTCGAACAGCGGCAGGTGGCGAGCGTGCCTGGCGCGCATCACCCGCAGCGAGCAGCCGACGTCGGTGATCGACTCACCGGTCAGCCGGTTGCGCACCCCGTTGGCGATGCGCGACGAGGCACGACGCACGAAGGAATCGTGCCGGTCGGTGCGCACGCCACAGACCACGTCGCAGTCATCGAGCTCGGCCAGCATGCGAGGCAGGTCGGCCGGGTCGTTCTGCAGGTCGGCGTCGAGAGTGGCGATGATCTCGCCCCGGGCGTGACGGAAGCCGGCACCGAAGGCGGCCGACTGGCCCTGGTTGCGTGGCTGGCGCAGGACGCGCAGCCGGGGATCGGCGGCCGACAGCCGGGCCAGCACCGCCGGGCTGTCGTCACTGCTACCGTCGTCGACCAGCAGCACTTCGTAGCCGTAGTCGAGGCCGTCGAGCGCGGCGGTCAGCTCGGCCACCAGCGGCGGGAGGTTCTCCGCCTCGTTGAAGAGGGGTATGACGATGGACAGTCGCGGATTGGCCATGAGGCGAAGGGGACCGGCCGGTCTGGTCAGGCTAGGACTAGATTAGAATACCCGAGTTTTGAGGCTGGAAAAGGGGGGCGGAGCGATCGTTAGGCGGCGTGGAGTGCGGGGATGGTTGGCGGCCGCGGCAGCCGGCTGCGGGATCGTGCTGGCCGCCGTACCGTCGATGGCCGGCGAGGGGCCCGAGCTGG
>CALZJC010000546.1 GCA_945787525.1 Thermoanaerobaculia bacterium
GTCACTCTCGATCGTTAAGCCTCGCGCTCGACAAAAGGGGGCTGCTCTTCCCGGATAGCCGCCGGCCGCCACGGCGCGGCCCTGAAACAACGGCAGCAACTCCACCGCGAACCCCAATCCGACCCCGAGCAAGGCGCGTTTCGTGCGTTTTCCACAGCCTCAGACCACAGCTCCGCCGTCTTGAAACTGACCCCAATCGCTTGTCGCGGGTCGACTGTACTCTGCACGAGATCTGGCGGTCTGTCAAGAGCGTACCACTAGATATTGTGGTTTCTTTGCGTCCCAGAATCGCTCTGATCTCACCCCCGAGACGGCTCGCGAGGCTTATAATCGCCGAGTGAGGAAATCGCCCGATAGCAGCCACGAAGAGCACAAAACCAGTTCAGGAATCGAGTTGCGGCCGTCCTACGGGCCCGAGGAGGGGGCCCCCGGACGGTTTCCCTACACCCGCGGACTCTACCCCGAGATGTACCGCCGCCGGCGCTGGACAATGCGCCAGTACGCCGGCTACGGCGGCGCCGCCGAGTCGAACGAGCGCTTCCGCTACCTGCTCGACCAGGGCACCACCGGCCTGTCGGTAGCCTTCGATCTGCCGACCCAGATCGGCTACGACTCGGATCACCCGCGGGCCCGTGGCGAGGTGGGCAGGGTCGGCGTGGCCATCGATTCGATCCATGACATGCGGCGTCTGTTCGACGGCGTGCCGCTGACCGAGGTGACGACGTCGATGACGATCAACGCCACCGCCTCGACGCTGCTGGCACTCTATCTGGTCGTCGCCGAGGAGCAGGGGGCGGACTGGCAGGCGCTCGGCGGCACGGTGCAGAACGACATTCTCAAGGAGTACATCGCCCGCGGCACCTACATCTATCCGCCCGGCCCCTCCCTGCGCCTGGCGAGCGACCTGATCGTCTACTGTGCCGAACGGGTGCCGAAGTGGAACCCGATCTCGATCTCCGGCTACCACATGCGCGAGGCCGGCTCGACGGCGCCGCAGGAGGTCGCTTTCACCCTGGCCAACGCCCTCACCTATGTCGAGACGGTGCGCGGGCGCGGCCTCGATATCGATCGATTTGCCCCCCGACTGTCGTTCTTCTTCAACTCGCACAACCACTTTCTCGAGGAGGTGGCCAAGTTCCGCGCCGCCCGGCGGCTGTGGGCCGAACTGATGCGCGAGCGCTACCAGCCGGCCAACGAGCGTTCGCTGTGGCTGCGCTTCCATACCCAGACCGCCGGCTCGACGCTCACCGCCCAGCAGCCCGACAACAACGCGGTGCGGGTGGCGGTCCAGGCCCTGGCGGCGGTCTGTGGCGGCACCCAGTCGCTGCACACCAACGCCCGCGACGAGGCTCTGGGCCTGCCGACCGAAGAGGCGGCGCGGCTGGCGCTGAGAACGCAGCAGATCCTGGCCGACGAAAGCGGTATCGCCGACGTCGCCGATCCGCTGGGCGGTGCCTGGGCGATCGAGGAGCTGACCGACGAGATCGCTCGACAGGCGCGGGCNNNGCGGTGGAAGCGGGCTTCCAGGAGAGCGAGATCGCCGACGCTGCCTACCGTTACCAGCGCGCCGTCGAAGAGGGCTCCACCCGGGTGGTCGGCGTCAATGTCCAGCGCTCGGAGGAGGAGAGCCCGACCCGCGTGCTGGAAGTCGATCCGGCAGCCGAGGGACGCCAGAAAGAGCGGTTGCGCGAGTTGCGCGCCAGCCGCTCCGCGCGGCGCGTCGAGGCGACGCTCGACAAGCTACGAAGCGCCGCCGCCGGAGACGACAACATGATGCCGTTCATCATCGACGCAGTGCGCGCCGAGGCTACCGTCGGCGAGATCGCCGACGCCCTGCGGGCTGCTTTCGGCGAGCACGGCGACGACTCCTAGGAAAAGCTAGTCTTCGCCGAGCGGCTCCAGCTCGCCGTCATCGGGTGACGGCTCGGCGGCGCTGCGCGCCTCCGCCAGTTTGAGCAGCAGATCGGCGACGGCGCCCTCGCCGAGCACTAGCGTCACCTCGCGGCCGTCCACCCGGGCCGGGCTGGCGCCCGCGTCGGTCGCCGCGAAGAGACTCAGGGACTCCCGCCGCTCGCCCTCGTCGCCGCTGAGAACCAGCGTCAGGATGGGCTCTCCGTGCGCCCCGGCCGCCGGCATGGCCGAGTCCGCCTCGACTCCGGTGAGCGCGTAGAGGAGCTCGCTCACCGGCTCGTACTGGACCGGCGCGCCGTCGCGCAACCACTCGCCTCCGTCGCGCTCGAAGACCGTCTCGCCCGTCGCGTCGCGCACCTCCAGCCGGTCGACCTGGAAGACCTCGAGCGATGCCCACGAGCGCGACCGCCACTCCTCCGGGGCGCGGCCCAGGGCAGTCGCCAGCTCGGTGCGGATCTCGACGAGCTGACCGCTCACACGGGCCAGCCGCAAGTCGCCCTCGGCGCCGGCGGGACCGCCGATCTCTATGCGCAGCGCCTCCTCGCGGCCCTC
>CALZJC010000547.1:0-1320 GCA_945787525.1 Thermoanaerobaculia bacterium
GGGCCGGATTCCCGAACAAAAGCCTCGAACTCGACGCCGCCGCAATCCAGCGGCACCGTCTGGAAATCGCCCTCGATATAGCCGAGGGAGCTGCGCACGTCCCGCACCAGCTCCACCAGGTTGTTCTCGCTGATGTCCACGACGTGCAGACGCCCCGGCCCGCGGCGGAAGATCTCCTTCACGACCGGCTGACCGATCGAACCGGCGCCGCCCAGCACGAGAAACGACCCGCCGCGAATCCGCTCCGAGAGCTCTTCCTCGTGGCGCTCGATATCGGCGCCAAACAGACGCCGGTCCCGGCCGAGAATGGGCAGCAGATCTCGCTCGATCACGGTCACTCCAGAGCCTCCCGCCGTACCGTCAAGACTTCTCGACCACGGCCTCCGAGGCGCGACGGATCTCTCGCCGCGCCCACTCCACATACCCGGTGAGCCCATCTTCGATTCCGACCTGCGGCTCGAAGCCGAACACCTCGGCAGCGGTCCGAGTATCCGCCAGGCTGTGCAGGACGTCACCGGGCCGCGGCGGCCCGTTCCGGATCTCGGTCGGCTGGGGCACCCGCTCGGCGACCAGCTTCGCCAGCCGGTTGATCGTGATCCGCTCGCCAGAGCCCAGATTGAAAGCACCCGACATCCCGTCAACCTCGGCCGCCTGGAGATTGGCCCGCGCGACGTCAGCGACGTGGATGAAGTCGCGGGTCTGCTCGCCGTCGCCGAAGATCGTAATCGGCTCTCCGCGCAGCATCTGGAAGACGAAGATCGGGATCACGTTGCCATAGGCGTCGAATCTCTGGTTGGGTCCGTAGACGTTGAAGTAGCGCAGCGCAACGACGTCGAGGTCGTAGAGCTCGGCATAGGCCAGAGCATGCTTCTCACCGGCGAGCTTGCTGGCTCCATAGGGGGAGCAGGGCGCGATCGGATGATCCTCGGCCACCGGCACGGTCCGCAGCTCGCCGAAAATGCCGGCCGACGAGCTGTAGACGAGCTTGCGCACGCCGTTCCGCCGCGCCGCCTCGAGTACCTTGAGGGTGCCGATGACGTTGATCTCCGAATCCAGGATCGGGTGATCGATCGACCGCTTGTTGCCCACCGAGGCCGCCAGATGGAAGACCGTGTCGGCGCCCTCGGTTGCCCGAAGGACCGCCGTCTCGTCGAGGATCGAGGCCTCGAGCAGCTCGAGCCCGGGTGACTCGCGGAGATTCTCACGAAAGCCGCTCGACAGATCGTCGATCACGGTGACGTCGTGCCCCTGGGATCGCAACAGCCGCGCGAGATTCGAGCCGATGAATCCAGCGCCGCCGGTGATGGTCATTTTGCGTGG
>CALZJC010000547.1:1333-2264 GCA_945787525.1 Thermoanaerobaculia bacterium
GGCGGCGAGATCAGGTCCCTTTGTCCGGTGCCGTTCGCGGATCCACGCCGGCGATCTCGATGGCAAAGCGCGCATCGGCGTCGACCGCAAAGCCGTCGCCGAGCACCACGGATTCTCCGGCGCGAAAGGTCACGTCGCTGCCGGTCTCGATCTGAACCGCCGTGGCGGAGATCGCCCGGCCGGCCTCGACCAGCCTCTTGCCCGCCAGGGTGTCGTTCGAGAGGGTCGTGACAGCCTCGACCACAACGGCAGCCACGAACTCCTCCGTGGAGGCTGCCGGGCTGTCCTCCAGAGCCACGGGACTGCCGGGGGGAGTGGCAGTCCTGAGGGTGAGCAGGAGCGCCAGGCCCAGGATCACGGCCGCCGCGAGAGCCAGACGGCGTCTCGTCCCGGCGCCGAACAATCGCGCCCGGTCATCAGCCGCCCCGCCACGGGCGGCGCTCAGCGCCTCGCCGGCCAGGTCCAGAGTCTCGCGACAAGCCTCACACGCGGCCAGATGCCCGTCCAGCAACTCCCGTTCGGCCCCGCTCAGCGGCTCGAGGCCGACCGCCGAGCGAGCCAGGAGATCGCTCGGGGGGTGCTCGGCCCAGGCGCCGTCGCTCAGCCCGTTCGCTATCAGGCTGTGGGTCTCGGTCCAGGAAGCGCAGTCGGCACACTCCGACAGGTGACGGTAGAACTCGGCGCGCTCTTCGCCGCGCAGGCGCCTCGCTGTCAGGAACGGATGCAGGTCGATCGCCTGGTGATGCTCCACTAGCGCACCTCCGGCATCGAGTCAGCCTGCTTCGCGGCCGCCGTCAGCTCTTTCAGTATCGCCCGCACCTGGCGGATGCACCGGTACATTTGCACCCTCAGCGCGCCTTCGCTCTTGCCGAGGTGGTGAGCGACTTCGCGGTAAGGCTTGCGCTGGCCGAAGTGCAGCTGCACCAGCTCG
>CALZJC010000548.1:0-711 GCA_945787525.1 Thermoanaerobaculia bacterium
GAGACGGTCGACGTACAGCCGGTAGACGGCGCGCGGGGCGGCGCCCAGAAAGCTGTAGCGCGACACCTGTTCACCACCGGTGACGCTCTCGAACAGGAAGCGCCAGGGCGACAGCCGCGCCAGCCGCTGGTAGACGCCCAAGGGGGTCAGCGTGTCGGCGAGGAACTCCCGCGTGTGTGGCACGGCGCGCAGCGGAGTCACCGCGGCTCCTCTACCGGCGCTTCCTCCACCGGCCCTGCGGCCGTGGGCTCGAGCCCCAACAGCCGGGCGCCGGCGGCGAGCGGCATCGGCCGTCCGGTCATCGCCTCGAACTGCGCCGGGGCCTGGTGGAGCAGCACTTCGCGCCCGTCGACCGCGTCGAGGCCGTGCTCGCGGGCCGCAGCCACCAACGGCGTCGGCGCGTCCCGGCGATAGACCATGTCGACGACCACCGAGCCGGTCGCCAATCGCCCGGGATCGAACGCCAACCGGTCGTCGTCGTCGCGGCCCAGCGGCGTGGCGTTGACCACCAGGTCGAAGGAGCTCGGATCGAACACCTCCCAGGCCAGAAACGCCACACCCAGGCGGTGGGCCGCGTGGATACCGCGCTCGGAAGTGCGATTGACGATCGCCACCTGCGCGCCGCCACGCCGCAAGGCGAAGGCGGCCGCGCGGCCAGCACCGCCAGCGCCCAGCACCGCCGCGCGCCGGCCGGCGATGGTCAGACCGCGG
>CALZJC010000548.1:745-2062 GCA_945787525.1 Thermoanaerobaculia bacterium
CCCAGACGCCGTCGTGCCGAACCAGCGTGTTGGCGCCACCCAGCCGCTCCGCCAACGGGCTCGTGGCGCCGGCCACCGCCAACGCGATCTCCTTGTACGGCGCGGTCACGGTCAGGCCGCGCAGCTCCACGCCGAGCCTCTCCAGGGCACCGCCCTCGGCCAGCTCGAGCCAGAAGTCGCCAAAGCGCTCGACCTCGAATGCGACGTACAGCCCGTCCAGCCCGAGCTGCCGGTAGAGCCCGTTGTGAAGCCGCGGCGACAGGCTGTGAGCGACCGGCCAGCCGACGATCCCGAAGAGCTCTCTGCCGCCATGCAGCTCGGGCAGACCGTAGTCGTCACACAACCGGTCGAGCTGTGGCTGGCCGGCGGCGCCGGGCGTCTCTCCGGTGGCGACGAAGACCAGCGGCGCCCCAAGCCGCGGCGCCAGCAGCCGCGTCCAGGCGCCGGCCGGCCCGCCGGCGAAAGCCACGACGTCATCGCGGCCGAGATCGTGCAGCAGCTCGAGTGGCGCCAGCGCCTCGCCGGGCGTCGTCGCCTCCGGCACCAGCTTGACGTAGCGCGACTCGACGGCGGTCAGCCGCTCGAAGGCCGCCCGCAGATCGGCCGGCTCCTCAGCCCGGCCGTGCCAGGAGATCAGCCGCTGCGTGGCGGGTACCGCTTCGACGGCGCTCCTCAGGTCGCGGCCCTCGAGGTCGACCAGGTCGAACATGGTCGCGGCTCCAGCCAGCCGGCGGGCGCGCTCTGGCCGGTCATCCGGTCCGCGGCCGCCTTCGGCCTCGCTTCTCAGGGTGTAGAGCAGCTCGCCCGGGAACCGCCGCCGCAGTGCGTCCGGAGCCAGATCGCCGGCCAGATCAGCCCGCACTTCGAGGATCGCCGCGCGACCGGCGAGACTGTCGAGCAGGGCCTCGGAGGGCTCTTCGGTGACGGTCGCTACGAGGCTGGCGGAGGCGGTCAATGGCTTGCCGATCAGGGGTGATCCGGTGGGCTGGGCAGCGTATCAGGACGGTCCCCGAATGCTACGATTACACAGTCCGGAGGAACCCTCGCCATGCTGACCTTCACGACGGTGGACCGCCTGCTGCTGATCGTCCTGATGGTGACGGTCGGCGCGATCTTCGTCCGGGATCTGCGGCCCAAGATCCGCCACATCCTGGCGGGTCCGGCGGATCGGGTGCGCACCGACCGGATCGGCAGGCGCCTGGCGATCGCCGGCAGGGAGGTTCTGCTCCAGTCGCGGGTGATCGGCGGGCGCCCGGTCGCCGGGCTGATGCACGCGGCGGTCTTTCTGGGCTTCCTCTGCTTCGCCCTGGAGACCAC
>CALZJC010000549.1 GCA_945787525.1 Thermoanaerobaculia bacterium
GGCAGACAGGAGCACCCAGCAAGTCGTTTTTCTGCAACAGTTAGAGGTGGTCTCCGCGACCGATTCATCCCTTTGGCGCGACCGTTTCATCCCTCAAGCGCGACCGATTCATCCCTCCTACCGGGTGTCAGGCGCGACCGATTCATCCCGAAAACGGCGTGGTTTCCGAGGCTTCTGTGGAAATCAGCTGCCTGAATTGCCTGAGCGAGAAGCTAGGCAGGCTCTATCGGCGCCGAGCTGCGGTACGAGGTAGGTGCGTCGGCGACGGTCGGAGTAGCAGGCCTGCCGGCTGCTCGGCGATGCGCACTGCAGGGTAGACGTGCAGGACACCGGCGAGGTGCGCGAGGAACTTCCTCTTGAAGTCCCTCGTCCGGCCATAGTCGGCGCCGAACTGAGTCTGAAGTGCTTCCCAGGGAATGAGGCATGGCCTCCGAAGGTAGCTCATCCGGTAGGTGAGCCAAGAGTAGATGTCGAGAGCCAGCGGCGAGCCCCTAAGGGCCTTCAGCGCGCGGAGGTCGATCGGCACGGCGTGGGCGACGAGCTCGTCGAAGAACTCGGCGCTCAAGACGACAACGGAATTCCAGAGCGGTCGCTGCTCCGGATCGCGCGGCGACCACCAGAGCTCGTGCTTGTAGGCGACGGTGTAGCCGAGGCCAGCGGCGTGGCCTTCGTCCTCACCCGACCACGTGCAGCGGATCGTAGTGGAGAAGAGCCGGTAGAGCTGGTCGCGAAGGCGAGACGTCGTTCCGCGCCTGCCGGTCACCGGAGTGAGCCCGAGCTTGTACATGAAGCTCGAGAAGGTCGGGCCGAGTTCGATCTCGCGGCTCCGCGTCCGGACGGCCTCAGTCGAGAGCCAGGCCAGCGCAAGCCGCGGGTAGGAGCCGTAGGGCAGCCCGACCGACGGCGGCGCGTTCATGTAGAGCGTAAAACGGCCGTTGACCCGCTCGAACTCGTGCGTCAGGGGCCGGCTGTGGGGGAGGGTGGCCTGAACGAGGACTCTGGCCATGAAGCCGAGGGCGCCGGCTGAGCGCGCCTCCTCTGCCTCGATCTCGAGCGCCTCTTGAGCGAGCTTCTGGGACTTCGTGCGGCGTTTGGAAGAGGTGTTCCAAACGGTCCGGTCCAGGACCTCCCCGAGGCGAGGCGGACAGTTGTCAGCACGCGTCAGGGCGAAAGCCTCAGGCGGCTAAGCTCATGTCCCTCAGTGAGTTAAAGGCGTTCAGTTGGGCGAAAACGGTGTTCTTGGGCGAAAACGGTGTTCCAAATCTCTCCCGTTGGGGACACCATGCAGACAACTGTCATCATGCCGCTTTCAGGCCTTTCACAGGCCTCCGAGTCCCGTAAGCAGCTCTTTTTCAGTAGTTTGTAGAGACAGAGTGTGTGTCGAGCGGGGTTCCAAATCTCTCCCGTTAGGGTCTTCATGCGCACAGTTGTCCGCCCGAGAACCGGGCACGGGCGCGAGAGTCCTCAAGCAGCAGAAGGAGGTCTCGGATTACTCCCGTTAGGGTGACCTAACGGGAGCCTCTTGGAACCCTCCCGTCTTGGCTCTCAAAGTGAGGCCAGACCTTGCCGAGTTCGCCCGCCAGTGAGAAGTCGATAGGATCTTGGGCTGTGACACGGGCCGCTCAGCGCGTGACTTCGGCCTTTTCCGCCGCCGTCAGAGACTATTCGACCATCTGGCTTGTGGCCTGCGTCGGTCTAGCCCTGTCGCTGCTCGGTTTTGGAATGCTTCGCCGACAGCTCGAAGCCCACAGAGATGTCGAGTTCGAGTGGGTGGGGCACAATCGCTATCGGGCTCTCGAGAACGGCATCTGGCGAGGTCTCGAGACCGTTCGAAGCGTGGCGGATCAGGTGCTCTTCGGCGCCGACCTCGAAGAGTACGATTTCAAGATCATGGCCGAGTCTGCGTTGAGGAGAACCGAAGGCCTGGAAGCGCTCATGTGGGCACCTCGGGCGACGGGCGAGAATCGATACCCTGTGCTTTTCTTGGAGTCGTTGGCGGACGCTCCCTTCGCGCTCGGTCTCGATCTGGCGTCGGAGCCAGTGATCGGGGATGCGCTCGAGCGTGCCCGAGGCAGTGGCGAGACGGCGGTCAGCGGAAGACTCCAGGTCGGAAGTGGGGAGGACCGGATCTTTGGTTTCGCTGCGGTGTATCCGCTCCTTCAAGGACTGGGCACGGGGAGCTCCCCGGCGGATTCCAACCACCCTGTTGGTTTTGTCGTCGGCTTGCTTCTTTTCCCGGATCTGGCCCAGGCCGCGATCGATTCTCTCGAGCCTCGCGGAGTCGATTGCCTGCTTCGGGACGAGTCGGGAGAAGCGGGACAGCAGTTCCTCGATTTCTACGCCAGCCGGCTGAGTACGACGCCGGCTCTCTGGGATGAGGCCTCCTGGCGGGAGCAGGCGGCTGATCTC
>CALZJC010000550.1 GCA_945787525.1 Thermoanaerobaculia bacterium
CCGTCGCCGGCCGCCACGAGCTCGGCGAGCCGGCCGCCGATCTCGTCCAGCGCCTCCTCCCAGGGCACCTCCTTGAAGCGGCCGTCGGTCCCGCGCCGCAGCGGCCCCTGGAGACGGTTGGGCGCGTACAGCACCTCGAGGCCGGCCTGGCCCACCGGGCACAGGCGGCCACGGTTCAACGGATGGCGCGGATTGCCCTTGAGCCCCACCGGCAGCCCGTCCACCAGCCGCACCGTCATGCCACAGCCGCCCTCACAGAGGCCGCAGATGGTGTTGAGATGGCTCTCCAGGCCCGGGCCCCGCTGAGCCAGCTCGACCAGCTTGTCCGGCACCCGCCAGAGCCGCCCGCAGCCGGCCGCGGCACCGGCGCCGGCGGCGCCGCCGATCAGTCTGAGGAAGTCACGCCGCTCGAGGAGCACAGGTTCCTAGTAGTGGCACCAGATGCAGTCGTTGCTGGCGCCGGACGCCTCATGGCAGTCCATACAGTGGTCCATCGTCATCTTCACCGCCGGTCTGACGACCGGCTCGATCCGCTGCCCGACCTCGCCGTGGCAGTTCTCGCACTCGATGGCCGCGATCGCCGCATGGCGGCGGTGGGAGAAATAGACGTGGTCGGGCACCGTGTAGACCTTGAGCCAGGGGATCGGCTCTCCGGCCTGGATGTACTCGACGAGCTTCGCCTCCTCGACCGACTCGCCCTGCGCCTCTTCGTGGCAGTCGGCGCAGACGGCGATGTTGGGGATCGTCGCCCGGGCCCCGGTCAGCGCCTGCTGATGGCAGTCGGCGCACTCGGCGCCCATCTCCTCGACGTGCAGCTGATGGTTGAAGGCGATCGGCTGCGGTAGCGGCCGCCGCGCTCTCGCCAGTCCCGCCACCAGGGCACCGACGACGAGCAGGCCGAGGACCACGGCGCCGAGGTTGCGCAGCGTCATCGGGTGTCTCCCGGCACTGCCGAAGCGTAGCTCCGCCCGAGCCCGACCTGCCGAGCTCCGCGAGGGGCTACAGGCTGCACCGCTGTCACGGACGTTTTATGACTGTGTAACGGGCTTCCGCACAACACCCTGAAGGATTGGGCCAAGCTGCACGCTTGGGCGGGCTCGGTCCCATCAATAGCTCAGGCTAGCCTGACCTTCTCACCAATCCTCTACGAAACGCCGTAGGTGCCTGAATCTGCTGCGTTACGCTCTGGTCGGGCATCCTCAGCGTGCTTCGAGCACGCAACACCCTGAAGGATTGGGCCAAGCTGCACGCTTGGGCGGGCTCGGTCCCATCAATTGGTCAGGCTAGCCTGACCTTCTCACCAATCCTCTACGAAACGCCGTAGGTGCCTGAATCCGCTGCGTTACGCTCTGGTCGGGCATCCTCAGCGTGCTTCGAGCACGCCTGCGGTGCCCTTGGTCGCGAGCCTTGCATCTTCAAGCACCTACGACGTTTCGCGACGACGATCGGTGAGAAGGTCAGGCTAGGCCGGCGTCTCGGGTTGGCTGCCGCTCGCGGCGGCCTCCGCCAGGGTGCGGCGGTTCAACGTGTGAATCGAGCCGAAGCCGGCGATCAGACGGCCAGACTCGATCGCCAGCTCGTAGAGGTGGAAGTCGCCGAGCTGGAAGACGCTGCGGCTCGACGGGTACTTCTCCAGATAGACGTCACGCGAGGCGAGCCAGTCGGCCTCGTCGCGGGGTATCCGGTGCACCGAGCCCTGAAGGCTGAGCCGCGGCAGCTGCAGAGGATCGGCGTCGGCTCGGTCAGTAGCGTGGATCATTACACCGAAGTGACCTCCGGACGCGAGGCCCCGGGTGTGCCGAGCCAGGTTCGAGGCGTGGATCACCAGGGCCTGAAAGTCAGGCCGGGTCACGAAGGGCAGCAGCCCGACGTAGGGCTTGCCGTCGATCAGCACACCGAGGGAGAGCATTCTCTGCCCGGTGAGCAGATCGCGCAGCAGTCGCAGCTCTTCGGATCGCATCATCGGCCGGTTTCCTTGATCGAGGCCGTCCGTCCGTCATCGAGGGACGGCCGCCGACCGCTGCGGTCCGGTCGGCGACGCTCGCCGCCGGTCCCGCTGGGGCCGGCGAAAAGCGAGGCTGACGAACCGCTCAGTCGTGGTTGTACTTGAGCGGGAAGCTCTCGTGCGT